>CADBAC010000001.1 GCA_902792495.1 Ruminococcus flavefaciens
ATCAGGACAGCGCGCTGAACGTAAACGATCCGGTCGTGATCAAACAGGTCTGTTCCTATGATGACCGGTCGTTCTATTATGTGGAATCGGATCATTGTCCCGGCTGGGTCGATGCGCAGTCGGTTGCGGTTTGCGCCGGCCGCGGAGAGTGGCTCGACGCGTGGAAAACAAGCGCGGACAGCCAAGACATTCTGGTCGTGACGCAGAACCGGATCGTGACCGAGCCGTCCATCTTCGTGCCGGAGACGGCCGACGTGAAATTGACGATCGGTACGACGCTCAAACTCGTGCCGGAGGATAAGATCCCCGAAAAACTCGGCGAACGGTATGCGTGGAACAATTATGTGGTGTATCTGCCCACGCGCGACGCGGACGGCGGCTATGTGCGCAGGGAAGCGCTGATCTCGCAGCACTATTCGGTCAGCATCGGCTTTTTGCCCATGACACAGGCGAATATCCTGCGCACGGCGTTCACGTGCCTCGGCGACCGCTACGGCTGGGGCGGGATGCTCGACGCGATGGACTGCTCGATGTTCACGCGCAATGTGTACCGCTGCTTCGGACTGCAAATGCCGCGCAACACGACGTGGCAGCAGCTCGTCCCGAATACGAAGATCAACCTGTCCGGCATGACGGACGCGCAGAAACTGGCACTGCTGCAAAACACGCCTGCCGGCGCTCTGCTTTACTTCCCCGGCCACACGATGATCTACACGGGCTTCGACGCGGACACGGGGTATGTCGTCAGCGCGCTCGGTTCCGCGTCGGACAGCACGGGCGAGCTGAACGTCCGGAGCATTTATTCCGTGGCGCTCAATCCGCTGAGCGTCCGCCGGCGCAGCGGCAACACATGGCTGACCGATCTGACCGCGATCGTGATTCCCGCCAATTATGCGCAGAAGAAATACGATCCTTCGATCTCGCCGGATGACGTCTGCGCGCTTTGCGGCAAGGTGCATACCGGCGCATGGGGCAGGGTCGTACAGGCGATCCACAAGGTTGTCTGCTTCATCCTGCGTCTGTTCTTCATCAGGCGCACTTTCGCTGACGGCAACTTCCTCGTCATAGACTGGATCGTTCACGTAGATGAACTCCCTGATACCTGTAAATTTGCTTTCACCTATGCCGCTGACGTTCATCAGCTCCTCGATGTTTCTGAATCCGCCAATAGACGAGCGGTACGATACGATTTCCTCAGCCAGCTTTTCGCCTATTCCGGGCAGAAGCGCAAGCTGTTCTGCGCTTGCTTCATTCAGCTCGAACCACAGCACAATGGGTTCGGTGGGTTCCGTTTCCTCACGCACAGTCGTGACCTTCGCTGTCGTCGTTTTAGCCGCCTTTGTGGTGGTTGTTTTCACTTTAGTTGTCTTTACAGCGGTTGACGACACAAGCGGCGATGAAACGGAAGTAGTGGCAACGGTAAACACTACTCTGCCGTTATCGGCTTCCTTATGGCGTTCAGCAGGCGAAAGCATAGCATAGACCGTACCCACAACAAGAACAGCCGCCGCATAAGCCGCATAAAGTTTAGTCTTTTTTGTCATGCTATCACCGCCCGAAAATGAATTACAGAACAACAACTCTTTCCACAATTATACAACAAAATCCGACAAATATCAATCGTTTGCGACAAAAACACAGTGTATCCGCTATTTCGCCCTGATATTGCTGAAAGGTATTGTAATTATGTCCGAAATCTGGTATAATTGATTTGATTAGGCATTTTTCAGACAGAAAGGAAGATAAATGATGGAACTTAAAGATACTATTGTTTCACTGTCGCAGGCATACGGCGCATCGGGAAATGAGTCCCCTGCCGCTGAGTTTGCACTCTTAATGCTCAGGGCATACTGCCCCGATGCTGAAATAATCGGCGGAAACGTTATCGGCACATTCGGCAAAAAGGACGAAAGCCTCCCTGCACTGGTGCTGGACGCTCATATAGATCAGGTGGGATTCGTGGTCACATACATTACAGACGAAGGCTTTATTAAAATAGGAAGCATCGGTGGGATCGACCGCAGACTTCTCCCTGCACAGCCTGTTATCGTTCACGGAAAGCGTGATATAAAGGGCGTGATATGCTCTGTTCCTCCGCACCTCACAGGCGGCTCTGGAAGCGTCCTCTCTTTCGATGATGCGGCTATTGATACGGGAATGACAAAGGCTGAACTTGAGGAGATAGTTTCCCTCGGCGACAGCATCACCTTTGATGTGAAATGCCGTGACCTGCTGGGCACACGCATGACAGGCGGCGCTCTTGATGACAGGTGCGGTGTTGCGTCTATCCTCTATGCGCTGGAACTTCTCAAAGGCAAAGAGCTTGCATATAATGTCACTGTTGTTTTCTCCGTTCAGGAGGAAGTGGGCGAACGTGGCGCTAAGACAGGCGCATTCAACACTGCTCCCGATGTGGCACTTGCCGTTGATGTAAGCTTTGCCTACGCAAACGGCGAGGACGAGGAAAAGTGCGGCTATCTGGGAAAAGGCCCGATGATAGGCATTTCTCCGTCGCTTTCCCGTGAGATATCCGACAGGCTCATCGAGGTGTCGAAGAAGAACGATATCCCCTATCAGATAGAAGTCATGAGCGGTATGACCTCCACCAATGCGGATCAGTATTCCGTCAGCCGTGGCGGTGCAAAGACCTGTACAGTGTCCATTCCGCTGAGAAATATGCACACCCCCGTTGAGGTCATCGACGTTAAGGATGTTGAACTGACAGCGAAACTGCTTGCCGCTTTTATCAGCAAACAGAGCGCAGAAAGCAGAAAGTAGTTTGTAGGGGCGGATATTATCCGCCCGTTGGTCACGAAAAATCAACATGAATCCAATGTAGGGAACGCCGCCCTCGGCGTTCCACCAGCGGAGTTGAATAAATGAGAATAGCAATAATAGCAATAGCCATGTTCATGCTAACATGAATACGGATAATGGAAGATTATCTTAATAATGGAGGAAACCAAAATGAAAGAACTGCTCCGTGAGCTTTGCCTTACAGACGGCATCTCAGGCGATGAATGCGCTGTAAGAGAGCTTATCATAGAGAAGATCAAGGGGCTGTGCGAATACAGCACCGACCCCCTCGGCAGTCTCATCTGCTTCAAAAAGGGAAAGTCTCATCTGCTTCAAAAAGGGAAAGAAAACTCCCGAAAAGAAACTTATGATATGCGCCCACATGGACGAAGTGGGCTTCATGGTCACCTACATCCGCCCCGACGGTACTCTCAGCTTTGACACCGTAGGCGGAGTTGACCCTGCTGTTGTCATCGGCAGACAGGTGCGTGTGGGAAAAGACCGTATCAGCGGAGTTGTCGGCTCCACGGCTGTGCATAATCTCTCAAAGGAACAGCGTGAGAAAGCCCCGACTATCGGCAGTCTCTACATAGACATCGGCGCTGAGGACAAAGCCGACGCTGAAAAGCACGTTTCCCTCGGCGACTGCGTTTACTTCGATTCCGAGTTCGTGGACTTAGGCGAAAGACGCATAAAGGCAAAGGCTATCGATGACCGTGCAGGCTGTGCCATGATGATAGAAATGATGCATGAGGAGCTTGAATATGACACTTACTTCGTGTTCAACGTTCAGGAGGAAATAGGTCTGCGTGGCTCGACTGCTTCAGCATTTGCCGTTGCTCCCAATTTCGCCATCGTCCTTGAATCCACAACTGCCGCAGATATCGACGGTGCATCGGGCGCAAAGCGTGTCTGCGAAGCGGGAAAAGGCCCTGTTGTTTCTTTCATGGACAGAAGCACCATGTACGACAAGGAGCTTTACCGCCTTGCTTTCGATATCGCAAAGGAACTTGATATCCCCTGCCAGACCAAGACCATGGTCGCAGGCGGCAACGATGCGGGCGCTATACACAAGAGCGGCAAGGGAGTGCGTACTATCGCCGTTTCCCTGCCTTGCAGATATCTCCACTCTCCCTCATCGGTGATTGAATTTGCCGACATGGAGAACTCATACAAACTGGTAAAAGAACTTTCAAAGAGGATAGCTGAATTATGATAAAGATAATCGAACACGAGCACGAACTTGACCGTGACCTGCTCAACAAGACCCTGTCGGGCAAGAAGATGCTTTCATACATGAGAGCATACGGCCCAAACTATGAATTCTGCCGCTTCTACAAGCTGACAGACGAAAACGGCGTGGGCTTCATGTTCATCATCAACTCAACGCTGATAATCTGCACTGACGGAATGCTCCAGCCCAGCGAGGAGATAGACCTTTTCGTCAGCATGAATCTCCCCTTCCGTATCGAAGGCGACAGACACATCATCGACGGCATAAAGCTTGATGACCACTACCAGAAGCTGAACCGCACTATCTTTGAGCTCATCCCCGATGATTCGCCTCTTGAAGCCATCGAGGAGCACGTTGACTTCAACCCCAAGCTTACCGACGTATACCAGATACTCAGCGAGGGATTCCCGAATATAGCGGATTTCTCACTGTGGTACACTGATACATCTCACCGCACCCGTCACGGCATAAGCAGAGTTTTCACCTATCGTGGCTCGACAACAGCTTCTGCGGTATTCGACATCGGCAGCACAGTCCTCATCGGTCAGGTAGCAACAACAGTGGCCGCCCGTGGCAGAGGCTATGCAAGGGAATTTCTCAAATGGCTGGCTAAATTCTTCAACGGACTCGGAAAGAGAGCCTATCTGCTGGCGCTTGATGTACGTGTCAGCTTCTATCAGGAGATAGGCTTCAAGATAGTCGGCCGTGAGGTAGTCCTTGAGCGTATCGACATCGAAAAGGACAGCCTCAGCAAGGGCAAGCTTGCCGAGGAAAAGCAATGATCGCAGAGAACGGCAAAACAGAAAGGAATAAATATGAACAGCAGAATAAATGAACTTTACGGCTTCGATCCGAAGCTTACAGAAATGGCTGAAAAGGCTGAAAAAGCCTGCATGGATGCCTTCAGACGCACCGAGGAAACTGCCGAATACAACGGCGCAAAGGTTCTCAAAGCCTTTGCCGACAACAAGGTAAGCGAGCCATGCTTCTACGGCTCAACAGGCTACGGCTACGGCGACGTAGGCAGAGAGGTCATCGACAAGGTATTCGCTCAGGCTCTCGGTACTGAGGACGCTCTGGTGCGTTTCAATTTCGTATCAGGCACTCACGCTCTCTCCGTTGCGCTTTTCGGTGTACTCCGCACAGGCGACAAAATGGTTTCCATCACAGGCAAGCCATACGATACACTTGAAGAAGTCATCGGTCTCAGCGGCACGAAGGGTAACGGCTCGCTTATGGATTACGGCGTTGAGTACGGTCAGGTGGACCTTAACTCCGACGGCACTCCCAAGCTTGACGAGATAACCGAAGCTGTAAAGGGTGCAAAGATAGCTTACATCCAGCGCTCCCGTGGTTACTCTCTCCGTGGGGCATTTACTGTAAAAGATATCGAGGATATGATTAAAGCCGCTAAAAAAGGGAATCCTGACATTATAATCATGGTGGATAACTGCTACGGCGAATTCATCGAGGACCGTGAACCTTCAGCTGTAGGCGCTGACGTTATCATCGGCTCCCTCATCAAGAATGCAGGCGGCGGAATCGCACGTACAGGCGGATATATCGCAGGAAGAGCCGACCTTGTAGAGCTTTGCTCATACCGTCTTACCTGCGTGGGAATGGGCAAGGAAGTAGGCTGTACACTCGGCATGAACCGTGAAATGCTGCTGGGACTTTTCTTCGCTCCCGACGTTGTGGCAAATGCAGTGAAAACTTCTATTTTCGCAAGTGAGCTTTTCACTATGCTGGGATTTGAATGCTCTCCCCGCAAGGACGACTCCCGTGGAGACATCATAACTGCCGTAAAACTTGGCGACGAGGAACACCTCTGCGCTTTCTGCCGTGGTATACAGAAGGGCGCTCCCGTTGATTCATTCGTAACTCCCGAGCCATGGGATATGCCCGGCTACTCCGATAAGGTCATCATGGCGGCAGGCGCATTCACAGGCGGCGCTTCCATCGAACTCTCCGCAGACGCTCCTCTCCGTGAGCCTTTTGCTGTATGGATGCAGGGCGGTATCACCTACACAAGCGGCAAATTAGGTGTGATGCTTGCCGCTCAGGAAATGATAAACGAAGGCCTCATAAAGCTCTGAACTTATTGAATTGAGAATTTAAAATTGAGAATGGAGAATTGCGGTGTCACTTCGTGACGGATCAAAATAAGTGAGCGAAGCGAACACATTCATTCTCCATTCTCCATTCTCAATTCTCAATTCTCAAAAAATGGTTACAAAAAGAATACAATTTTCGCTGAATATGTAATATCGCAACTTTTACAGTTGACATTTGACTAAATTGCTGATAAAATAAATATGATGGCTTATTATGGAATATATATGAGCCTATAATTCTGACTAAAGGAGGAGCTGCTTTGGGAGACCTTAAACATTGCTATAAATGCATGGAAGAATACGATGCAGAACTTCATGTCTGCCCACACTGCGGCTACGATGAGAATACACCGCACAATCCGATGTATATAGCACCCGGTACTCTGCTCCATGAAAAATACCTCTGCGGTATTCTGCTTGAATTCAACGGCGAAGGCGCTACCTATGCAGGTAAGGATATCAGTACAGGCAAAAAGGTTCAGATAAGGGAATATATGCCTATTACCCTCTGTACCCGTATCAAAAACAGATCTACCATCAGTGTAAATTACAACAATCTGGCTAAATATAAGGCCTTTATGGCTGAATATACAGAGCTTAACAAGTCTCTGGCAAGACTCAGGAACAATCAGAACATCATCCCCGTTCTGGATATGTTCGCTGAAAATAATACTACCTATACCATCTTTGAGCATATCGAAGGTGTAAAACTTCTTGATTATCTCAAGGAAAACGCAGGTGAACTCAGCTGGGATCAGGTTTCAAGAATATTCCCTCCCTTGTTCACTACTATCGGTATTCTCCATAACTCAGGTATCATCCACCGTGCTATCAGCCCCGATACCGTTTATATCAACGATAAGGGCGAACTGAAACTCTGCGGTTTCAGTGTGGCCGCTGTGAGAACCGTCAACGCAGGCCTTGAGTATGAACTCTTCAAGGGCTATGCCGCTCCCGAACAGTATTCGGCAAGCAGCAATTCCCGTCAGGGCACATGGACCGATGTTTACGGTGTCAGCGCACTTCTCTACAGAGCGCTCACAGGATGTATGCCTATCGACTCTGTGACCCGTCTCAGGCATGACAATCTCCATGAGCCATATATTCTCGATTCACGCTTACCTCCTCATGTATCTTCAGTTATCATGAAGGGTATGAGCCTTTCGGGCAGAGACAGGATACAGACCATAACCGAACTGGTAACACAGCTCTTTGAACAGCCCTCAGATGATGAGGAGACCGCTACAGTTGCCGCTATACAGGCCGCAGAAGCTAAACGTGAAGCCGCTTCAAGACAGCAGGCTGCAAATAATATGCCTCGCCTTCAGCGCAGGAATCCAAATCAGCCTGTACGCCGTTCCGCTCCGCCTCAGCCTCAGCACAGACAGGAGCCTGTAAGAGAACGCCGCTACCGTGACGAGGAAGAATACAGCTACGAAAGAGTAAGTACAGTTGATAAGATAAAGGTGCCCATAATCATAAGCATCCTTCTTATCGCTATCCTTATGATAATCGGTGTTTTCGTTTACAACATCATCAATGAGCCGCAGGAAGAAGAAGACCCGAGAGCAAAGCGCAAGTCTTCAACATCTGCTTCTGAGGTTGTTGACGAGGACAGCGAGATAACATCCGATTCGTCAGGTGATATCGAAATGCCCAGCCTTGTAGGACGTTTCTTCGAGCAGACATCCGAGAAGTGGGCTGAATATTTCACTCTTGAGCCTGAGTATGAGTACACCGAAGACTATGCCATGGATATGATCTATGAGCAGAGCATCGAGGAAGGCACTATGATAACTCAGGGTGCTGTTATCGAAGTCAAGGTCAGCAAGGGTAAGATATCTGCGATCATCCCCGACTTCAAGGATCTCACAGTCGCTCAGTATAAGATACGCCTCGAAAAGGCCGGTATCCCCGAGGATAACTACGAAATGGTAGAAGCCAAGACAGGAAACGGCGCTACCGATTCCATCACAGAGATACAGCTTGACGGCGAAAAGGTCGATCCCGGAACAATGTTCAACAACAAGGCCGGCAAGAAGCTGACTATCTACTATGTATCTGCTAAAACTGTAAACGGTACAACTGCCGTATACAACGAAAGCTATAACGATACCACAGTTGCTTACAACTACACGGATACAACTACAGTTGCTTCATACTATGAAGAGCCTACACAGCAGGCAGTATGGACTGAGCCGCCTACACAGGCCGCTTATACCGATCCACCTGCACCTGTTGCAACAGACCCACCGGCACCTGTAGTTCCTGATCCGCCTGCACCTGTTACACCACCTGCTGATAACGGCGGCGGAGAAGCTCCTGCTGAATAATACAAGAATAAAGCCATAGTACATCTGTACTATGGCTTAACTTGTCAAAAAGTGACATATCATCGTATAATAATGGGCTGTCGGGGACGCCAGCCCCTACAATTCGTCTATTCTTCGTGAATGTTTTTGTAGGGGACGGCGTCCTCGACAGCCCAAAATTAGTTTTTGACAGAATAAGGGCCGCCAAAGGCGGCCCCTACATTTATTGTTGTATCATCTTATAAACAAGAAGTGCCAGCGAGCGAAAGCAGAATATGCTTAACGTACAAAGTAAGCGAGCGAAGCAAGCGAATCGTGATTGCGCCGCCGCTCGCTCAGCGGCCGACTCGTGATCGCCTGCGGGGGCGTCCCCGCCGCTCAGCTTGCGGTAAGTTCACCGTTTGCGTCAAGGTCAATATCTATGACATCGCCTGCTGAGAGATTGCCGCCTATGATCCGCTTGGCAGCAATTGTCTCTACCTTGCTCTGTATGAATCTTCTAAGCGGTCTTGCACCAAATGTCGGATCGTATCCGCAGTCTACGATGTACTGCTTTGCCTTGTCGCTGACTGTTATCTTTATGTGCTTGTCGTCAAGACGCTTCTGGAGTCCCACCAGCATAAGGTCAACAATGCTCATTATCTCGGTCTTGCTAAGCGGCTTGAAGTAGATTATCTCATCAAGACGGTTGAGGAATTCGGGTCTGAACTGTGTCTTGAGGAGGACGTCCACCTTTGCCCTTGCCTCTTCGCTTATCTCGTTGTTCTCGTCGATTCCTTCGAGGATGTATGGTGAACCGAGGTTTGATGTGAGGATTATGATAGTATTCTTGAAGTCAACAGTACGTCCCTGAGAATCGGTGATACGTCCGTCATCAAGAACCTGAAGAAGGATGTTGAATACATCAGGGTGAGCCTTTTCTATCTCATCAAAGAGAACTACCGAATAAGGCTTTCTGCGGACTGCTTCTGTAAGCTGACCACCCTCGTCATATCCCACGTATCCGGGAGGCGCTCCTATCAGACGGCTTACAGAGAATTTCTCCATGTACTCACTCATATCTATACGGATGATATTTCTCTCGTCGTCAAAGAGTATCTCTGAAAGCGCCTTTGCCAGCTCGGTCTTACCAACACCTGTAGGTCCGAGGAAAAGGAATGAACCGATAGGTCTGTCAGGCGACTGAATACCTGCACGGGAGCGGAGTATAGCCTCGCTGACCTTTGTAACAGCTTCGTTCTGACCGATGACACGCTTGTGGAGAAGTCCCTCCATTCCCAGTATCTTTTCCTTTTCGCCTTCCATAAGCTTTGATACAGGGATGCCTGTCCAGCGGCATACTATCTTTGCTATCTCGTCTTCAGTAACTCTGTCACGAAGCAGTCTCTCGCCTTTCAGGTCTTCTTCTGCCTGCTTTTCAAGGCTTTCCAGTTCCTTTTTAAGCTGTGGGAGTCTGCCGTATTCAAGTTCAGCGGCCTTGTTGAAATCGTACTCACGCTTTGCCTTTTCTATCTCACCGCCGATCTGCTCCAGTTCCTCACGAAGCTTCTGAACAGCGGAAATGTCGTTCTTCTCGTTTTCCCACTTAGCCTTCATGGAGTTGAACTTCTCACGGAGTTCTGCAAGTTCCTTCTGTATCTCTTCAAGGTGTTCCTGAGAAATGCTGTCGCTTTCCTTTTTCAGAGCAGTCTCCTCTATCTGGAGCTGTATCATCTTACGGTTTATCTCGTCCAGTTCTGTTGGCATAGAATCCATTTCTGTACGGATAGTAGCGCAGGCTTCATCTATAAGGTCGATAGCCTTATCGGGAAGGAAACGGTCGGTGATGTATCTGTTGGAGAGTGTAGCTGCTGAGATAAGGGCATTATCGCTTATCTTAACGCCGTGATATACCTCATAGCGCTCTTTAAGTCCACGGAGGATCGATATAGTATCCTCCACATTCGGCTCATCAACCATTACAGGCTGGAAACGTCTGCCGAGAGCAGGATCTTTCTCGATGTACTGGCGGTACTCGTTAAGAGTTGTAGCACCGATACAATGCAGTTCACCACGGGCAAGCATTGGTTTGAGGAGGTTGCCTGCGTCCATAGCACCGTCAGTCTTGCCTGCGCCGACGATGGTATGAAGCTCATCGATAAACATGATTATCTGTCCGTTGCTGTTCTTCACTTCGTTGAGTACGGCTTTCAGACGCTCTTCAAATTCACCTCTGTACTTTGCACCTGCCACAAGTGCACCCATATCAAGGGAGAACACCTTGCGGTCTTTCAGGTTGTCAGGAACATCTCCTGCAACGATACGGAGGGCAAGTCCCTCAGCAATGGCAGTCTTACCAACACCCGGCTCACCGATGAGTACAGGGTTGTTCTTGGTCTTACGGGAAAGGATACGGATAACGTTTCTTATCTCGCTGTCACGGCCGATTACCGGGTCAAGCTTGTTCTTTCTTGCAAGTCCCACAAGTTCCTGACCGTACTTAGTGAGCACATCGTAGGTCTCCTCGGGATTCTCATTTGTAACACGGGTATTTCCACGCACTGACATAAGAGCGCTGAGGAAGCTGTCACGGGTGATATTGAATGTCCTGAGAAGCTGTGAAACGTCTCTGTCCTTGCTTTCTATGAGTGAAAGCATGATATGCTCAACGGAAACGAACTCGTCCTTCATATTTGAAGCGATGGACTCAGCCCCTGTGAGTACACGGTCAGCCTCTGCGGAAAGTGCCATCTGAGCGCTTCTGCCGCTTCCTGTGACCTTCGGGAGCATACCTATCTTCTTATCGACCTCGGAATCGAATATATCCACATCCACGTTCATCTTCTTCAGCAGCTGAGGGATAAGTCCGTTTTCCTGCTTGAGAAGTCCTGAGAGAAGGTGTATCGGGTCGATAATGCTGTTTGACTGCATTACGGCGATGCTCTGAGCCTTTCTCACAGCGTCAATGGATTTCTGGGTCATTTTTTCTGCATTCATATATATATCCTCCTTTATAATGGGGTGTTTTAACTATATCAGATCTGATACATCCGCTATAAAATATACCTCTGAAGCATATCCACATACTCCTTTTCCAGCTGGGGAGCATACTGCATGAACTCATCAGGAGCCGAAAAATAAGTCTGGATAGACCTGTTCAGATGTGTCAGGTAACTGCTTATAGCCTCTCCTGCCTTTTCATCGTCAAGTCCGCTTTCGAGAAGTTTGCGTGTGAAACATCCCGAAGTCAGTTCAAAGCCGTAATCATCCCTGCCTTTAGCGTGGAGAAGTGCAGTTTCCAGCTTTGCACGGTAGACGAAAAAGCTGTTGAACAGTTCGATAAGGCTTCCGCTCTGAGTACGTATCTGCACTCTCAGCGTGCCCAGCTTATCATCGGGGGAACGTTCAAGCTCCACCTTATAGCTGATAGTCGGGCGGTACTTATAGTCCAGTGCAGTTTTCAGCGTCATAAGCGAAGCGGAGCGCTGCTGCTGTATCTGAAAGCTGCTGCTGACCAGTTCGGAGAGCGAGGCGAATATCTCCCTCATTCTCATTTCGGGAGTAACGCAGGACAAATGCTCGGCCAGTATCTGATTTATAAGATTCGACCTGCTTGTGCCGAGGCGGTAAGCCTGACGGTCAACGGCTTTGATGACGTCATCCATAAGCACCAGACTGTATACACTTTTCTTCATAGCGTTCCTCCTTTCGATGATTACATGATATCACATCTTATAGAATTTGTCAAGCGGATTATATAACATTTCACGCAAGTTTCACATTGAGTTTTTGCGTTCCGTCTGTACTATATGTAAAAAATAGTACGTACATATAAAAAATCTATAGGCTATTCGCACAACATCGAGGGTGTGAGAGATATACTATCAGTAAAAGTATAAAAAAAATCCATCCCGAAGGATGGATGAAACGCTCCAAACGACTTTCGCCGCTTAGCACTGTGGAGCGTGCCATAGATAATAAGTTAAAACAAGTTATTGAGAATAGAAAACATGAAAAAATTACAAATGAAAGGGGTTAGTTTTATTTATTGACAAAACTATCTCTATGGCGAGCAAGTGAATTAATACTCAGTATCAAGCACATGAGAGGGGAGGGTACTTGATACTGAATACCAATAATCTTCATTTGCTGTATTTATTATAGTTCAAAACCAAGTTTTTTGCAAGCTACATTTGTAATCTAAACTGCACTTTTGTATACTTTTCATCCCTTTTCCCGATTTTTTCAGGTTAACTTTTTATTAATTAGTATTAGCTTATTACTAATTAACATTATATATAGATTCTCAATTATTTTTTCATTTCCGACATACACAAAATAAAAACACAGCGCTTCTTTTTTGTCAGAAACGCTGTGTTTAATATTACCGTTTGTAAAATCAATGTAATAATTTACTGCCCGACATGAAATTCATTTTGTCCGTCATTAACAGTGAATGTTTCACTGCCGTTTCCGTTGATGACTGTATAGAAGCTGCTGCCTGCACTTATCTCAGGAGCAAGCATCATTACGCTGCGGAAATTGTTGTGCGGCTGGAGCACAGCCATCTGCGAGTCGTTCAGCACCAGTTCAGCTGTCGAACCGGCTTCATATGTATCGCCGTAGTCAATAACGATAAAGGGATTTTTCGACATAGTAGGAACAGACACACGATTTCCTGCGGCATAGAGATAGCCCTTCGTATAGTTGAAAGCGCCGGCGGAGTAAACCGAACTCTTCTCTTCCTTATTACCGCCGTAAGCGATAGTATGGCCGCCGTTGATATTGATAGTGCCCTTGGACTTCATACCGTTCGTGCCGCCTCTGATGAGGAGGTCACCGTCATTGATCGTTATGTCATCGTGAGCAAAAATTCCCGACTTGACAGAATCGATCTCATATCTGCCGCCCTCGATTATAACATCGTCGTCGCTGGAAATTCCGTGAGCGTTGTTTGAGTAGATGTACAATTCTCCCCCGCCCCTTATTCTCAGAGTATCGTTGGAGAATATAACGCCGTCGTTGACATCATCCTTAGCGCCATCCCTGAGAACCGAAATAGTACCGTCCATAAGCTCGATAGTGCACTTCTTGGCATCGTTTATCAGTATAGCAGGGCCAGAGGAATTTGCAATACCTGCTCCGTTGAGGATAAGCTTTACCTTTTCTTCCGTTGCTGTATCAACAAATATCTGGCCGTCATCGGTATTTCCCGAGATAAGGTAGTCGCCGCCTGCGGAAATAATCACCCTTGAGCCGTCGACTGCGGCATTCGCACCGACTACAGACGGACTTCCGCCCATTACTATCTCGGCAGTATATTCGCTTTCCGTCTGCACTTCTACAGGAGTCTGAACCTCGTTTGCACCTGCCTCGGCATAGTTTTCTCCGCCCGAGGACGAGGAGTTACCGCCGCCGGAAGATGAACCGCCGCCCGATGAACTTCCGCCTGACTTAGAGTCCGACTTGGCTGTAGTGGTGGAAGCTGTGGTAGTAGCGCCTTTTTTGGCGGATGTAGTGGTTGTTTTTTCCTTTGCCTTTGTTGTGGTCTTTTTCACGGATGCCGCCTCCGTCTCCTCTGTAGTTGCTTCCTCAGTCGTCTCCTCAGCTGTTGTGGTCTTCTTTGACTTTTCTGTTGTCTCCTCCGTTACTGCGGAACTGCCGTTATCGCTTTTCTTTTTTGCCTCATCTTTTCCGCAGGCGCATGATGTCAGCATAAGCGTAAATGCTGCTGCCATCGCCATAAATCTTCTGCTGTCCATAATTCATCTCTCCTTCTATAAATTTATTATATCCCCGAACACAGGCGAACTGCCCGGCAGATAAAATCTGCAATAAAACAAAAATTGCCGAACACATTTTCTGAGAATATGCTCGGCAATCCTGGATGTTGTATTAGTTTTCGTAGATCTTGTCGTCGTACTTGAAGAAAACAAGATTGATTGTCATATTGCCGTTAAGGGCACGAAGCTCGTCAACGAACTTCTTCTGGTCGATATTCTCAAGAACATCAACGCTGTAGATAAGCTCAAACAGTGTACCGAAATTGGTAGTCTTGACTCTTCTGAGCTTGTGGAATGTTGTGTATCTGTTGAGTACAGGCTCAAATACGCCCTGATAATCAAGGTTCTCAGGAATAGCTATCTTGAGAGTCATATGTCTCTTCTTGCATCCGCCGAAGTCAACCTCGCTCATTACGAAGAGGACAGCGCCGAGAATTATGAAGAACACGATAGCGAAACCGATGAATCCCATTCCGCAGGCAACACCCATTGCCATTGCGAAGAAGATGTAGGAAATATCCTTCGGGTCGCCTGCAACGCTTCTGAATCGTACCAGTGCAAGAGTACCTGCAAGGCTGATAGCACCGATCTGTGTATTTACCAGAAGGAGTATCAGTGTAACGATGGTAGGAAGCATTACCATTGACATTACGTAGCTCTGTGAGTAGCCTTCTTTTCTGTGAGTTAAGATATAGATAAGGCTTATCAGTGTTCCCAGTACCACAGCAGAAATAAGACAGAATAAGAATTCTCCTGCTTTAAGGTCGGGAAGAACTGTGCTTGAACTGTTTATTACAGAATCAACATCATTGTACCTTGATAAAACATTGCCGAAAAAACCATTTGGAAACATAAAAATTACACGCTCCTGTTCATAATACTGTTATTTACCATTGAGATCCCTGATATATATATGCGGCCCGAACTGTTTGAACGTCCTGCGCTCTCCACCTGACTTTTTACAAAGTTCTGGTAAGCTCTGCCGTACTTGGAGAAGCTGGTCTTGTAGATCTCCAGCTCTGAAAGCTTGTTTACGAGCCAATCTGGTATAGCATTTGAAACCTTTACCTCCATGAGTCTCTGGTCTGCACCTATGATGTAATTGCCGTAGCTTTCATAGTTAAGGCCGAGGTCATAGCGGCGCTCAGTGATCTTTCTGTCAAAGGTAAGTCTGAAATCGCTGTCGTATTTACCGAAGAAAGCCTCACGCTGATAGCTGATATACTGCTTCGGAGCGATGGGGTAGTTATTCAGGAAAACATCCAGTTCTCTGAAAACCTGTTCGGTTATGTACTTGTTCATTTCAGGCTTTGAACGGTCTCTGAAGTAAGCATCGGACTCAGCGAGAGTCATCTGTACTCTTCTTTTTGTCACTATTCCTCCGATCTTCTTTTTGATCTCGAGGAATACCATATCGTCCGGTGCAGCAGGTGAGTAGTAGCTGCGAAGTCTGATCTTCTCCTTGTAGTAAGGCTTTGACAGTGATTCTCTTATAAGGTAATCATCGGGAGTATCGTAGTATATATTGTATATACCATACTCCTTGCCGCCAATGCAATACTTATCGGGATTCATGTATTCATTAATGACCTCCATAAGGCCGTGATACTGATCCATATTCAGGAGAAATTTTATTTCTTTACGAGCAAAAGTATTAATTGCCATAAGCGCCTCCACGGCGGATTTTTCCGACGGGAGTTTCACACTCCTTTCGTATCGTTTGAATATATTATATATTAATATTCTTAAAATAGTCTTAATACACAACACGTTCAAACAAACTGGATTTTGAGTTTAAAAAGTTTTGTGGCATTTGGTTTTTTCTCTGTATACCGTTATTTTTCCCAATTTCGCTTCTATACTTTTCAACTTGTACGGAGTGTACCTGCAAAGTGAGAGCTTAATGAAAAAATTTTTCATAATGTCGTCACTTTACCATTTCCGAGCTGCATTCAGGTTCTGCAAAGCATCGTCTGAATCAGGTTCGCTGCCTTACAGATGAGTCCCCCAACGGACCCTCTATACTCATTTTTGCAAAAACGCAGACTCTGACTGTCTGAATCATCCTTATAAATCAGACTTGTTTCCTGTACTTGGTGGGAGTCACACCCACGATTTTTTTGAACTGGCGCATGAAGTGTTCCTCGTTGTCATAGCCGCACATGGCCGCTACCTGCGAAACGGTACAACCTGTCTCGCTGAGGATCTCCTTAGCTTTTTCAATTTTGCCGCTTATAACGTCAGAGATACAGGATACACCGAACACCTCACGGTAGATATGCTGGAAATACGACCTTGACATATTCACATCTGCGGCCATAGTGTCCACATTCCACTTCTGCTGAGGATTGCGGTAGATCTTCTCCCTGAGTTCTACAAGCGTGCTGTAGTGCGGAGCGGCAGCCTGAACAGTTTCCTCTTCACGCCTGCTGCCCGATTCGCTGAATGATATGAGGAGAGTCCTCATGAGGGTATCCAGCATTTTAGCTCTTCTTGAGCTTAGTGAGTAATATTCCGCCGTGATGCTTCTTATAAGTGAACTTATGAATTCACTGTCAGCATAACGGACAGGTCTGTTTGTGATAAGTTCCAGAGATTCTATAAAATCCCCGTCGCCTTCTGTGTCGAAGCATATCCAGTCACAGACAAGGGCTTTGCCGCAAGCCGAATATTCCTGCTGTTCCTTATCATTATAAAGAATGGCAGTCCCTTCAGGGCATACGATTGCGCTGTCGCCGATATGGAAACGCACACTGCTTTTTGCCAGCATGAAGAGATATGTACCCTTTTCGGGCACACGGCTCACAGCATCGCCTGCATCGTAGACCGAATTGCAGCCGATACTTCTGATGTTCATTGCTATCACTCCCCTTTAACAGCTATGAATCGTCGTTTAATATTCTTCCAATACTCCCCTGCGTAGTCTATACCTACTCTGGGAGCTTCAATTATCCGAGGTCTGTACCCGTCGTCCTCTATCCATATCTCAGGATCGCTGCAAATGTCCCTGCCGTTGAAGCTTCCGTCCACACCGAGGTGTTTCGTAAGCTTGGCAGGTCCGTCATACTTTTCACCTGCACGGATGAGAACGCCCTGAGGCTGTTCCTCTTCCCCCGTGACAACGTTCATCAGCCAATGCATACCATAGCAAAGATAAACGTACATCACACCGCATTTACCGTAAAGCAGTTCGGTTCTTTTTGTTCTTCCCTTGGAAGCATGACAGGCGAGATCCTCCTCACCGCCGTAAGCCTCAGTCTCAGCTATCCGTTCACTGATAACCGAACCGTCAGCCATTCTGCGGAAGATGACCTTTCCCACCATATCCCTTGCGACCTCATCCACCTGACGGTGAAAGAAATCCATACCGAGCCTTGCCATTACTTTACCCTGAGTCTTTCTTCGACCTCCGTGTCAGGTCTTACGAAAGCGGTCTTGTAATTTGTGAATATGACCTTTCCGGGCTTAGCGCCTGCGGGCTTCTTCACATATCGTGCAAGGCAGTAATCAACGGGAACAAGTGACGAACTGCGCCCTCTGCTGTTAACTGCGGCGATAACGGCGGCTTCCTCAATCGTACTGTCGGGGGGAGTTGAGCCATCCGTCAGTATGAGCACATGAGAGCCTGTAATGCTCTGAGTATGCAGCCATATATCGTTTTTCTCCGCAAATTTCAGAGAAAGCTGGTCGTTTTGTTTGTTGTTGCGGCCAACAAGTATTGTAAACCCGTCGCCTGACTTGTACTCAATGGGAGGCAATGCCTTTGGAGGCTTAGCCTTTCCGCCTGCGTACTTTATATAGCCCTGCTCACGGAGTTCCAATCGTAACTGGATTATATCATTTTCTGAAGCCGCCCTTGTAAGGGAATCGAAAACGCTGTCGAGGTACTGTAATTCTTCCTCGCCCTTTTCGATCTGCACCGCTAATTTTTCCTCTGCGGTCACGGCTTTCTTGTATTCACTGTAATAGTACTGAGCGTTCTGGGCAGGAGTTTTCCTTACGTCCAGATCGATCTTCACCTGCGGACAGTCCTCATCATAGAAATTTTCCAGCAATGCGGCACTGTCGCCCTTTTTTATGCGGTACATATTGGCAGAGATAAGGTCTCCGCAGAGTTTGTACCTGTCTTTATCCGCACAGGCAGCAAGCTCTTCACGCTGCACGCTTATACGTCTCGAAGTGCGCTCCGTAAGATTCACAAGCAGCTTGAAAAGGTCGTTTGCTCTCTGCTTGGTACGGGCTGCACGGTCACGTTCATAGTAGAAATAGTCCAGGAGTTCAGAAGCTGAGCCGAGCTCCTTGGTATACATAAGAGTACCGAACTGAGAAAGGCGGATGAAAGAGAAATCCTTCAGCTGACCTTCCTTGTCGGTGACTACAGAGAAGCAGCACTGCCCCTCAGTCAGCTGTTCACGGGTACGCTTTATCGCAAACATCAGGCGGTCCAGCTGATCTCCGCTGATGGTATCGCTGTCGATATGAACTCCCCTGCCTGCAAAAAACGTCCATTCACGGGCAAGCACAGGAGAAATGCCTTCAAAAGTACGGATGAGAGCCTTTGATAGTTCAGCAGGTCTCTCCGCAGCAAGGCGCTGTTTCATCTGCTCGGGCTCTGCTGTCAGGAAATTCAGTCTGTCATCACGGGGCGGAAGAGTGTACTTCATACCCGGGAGGACCATTCTCTCACGGGACATTTCCTCATCCACACGCTTGATGCTGTCGATGACCTTCCCCTCGTGGCTGATGATAATGAGGTTGGAGCATCTTCCCATGATCTCGCAGGCAAGAGTAACAGTGACGATATCGCCAAGTTCATTCACACATTCAAAGTCGAGGAACAAGACACGCTCAAGTCCGTCCTGACGGATATCGATAAGTTTGCCGCTGCCGAGACGTTTTCTCAGGAGCATACAGAACATGGGCGGAGTCTGCGGATTATCCACGCTCTTCTCGGTGAGATGAACACGGGCACTGCCTGCATTTGCCGAAATATAGAGCTTTTTGCTGCCATTTCGGGTACGTATGGATATCACTATCTCCTCACGGGAGGGCTGATGAATTTTTTCAACTCTGCCGCCGATGAGGGGCAGAAGTTCGGTTCTAACTGCATAGAGAAATGCGCCGTCGAGAGCCATCAGATCATTCCTTTCAAAACCTTCGCAGGAAGAAAGCATATGATCGCAGAAAGCCTCAGCCTCTTTCTTCCTCTTTATTATATCATTTTATAGCCGACTTTTCCAGTCAAATTTTGCGGTATATTAGTAATTCAAAGTCAGCTTTTGTACAAATTGAGCAAATTTTGGCAAGTCGTTCCTGCTGTTCCTTGCCTGTGCGGTAAAAATATGGAGTCATGGAAAATAACGACATGATATCGTCGTGATCATCGATCTGCATATCGTAGGTTATCCGCACCTTGTCCACAAGGCCGAAACCTTCCAGTTCATAGGGCTTTACCTTGTTTTTGTAGGGGGTGTCGTATATCGCTTTTTTCAGTTCCCAGAGGTGATCTTCCGACGGGATCGCCATGATCATTATGCCGCCTTTTTTCAGTACACGTTGGTACTCCTCACCGCAATAGGGAGCGAACATAGTCACAAGCATATCGCAAACCGAGTCTGCGACCGGCAGATGAAACACACTCGCAGCCGCAAAAGTGATGTTATTTTTGCGCTTTGCAGCAGCTTCAGCCGCAACTTTTGATATATCAATACCGTACATTCTTGAAGCAATATTCGCCTTTTTAAATCTGTCATATATTGCGGTGGTATAGTATCCCTCACCGCATCCTGCATCGAGCAGAACTTTGCCTTGAAAGAACTCCTCCGCCTTGTCGCAGAGAGCATTCATAAGCGGAGCATAATAGCCCTTTTCAAGGAATTCACGCCTTGCATTCACCATGAGTTTATTGTCGCCGTGGACAGTTTTACCCATGTGCTTCGACAGCAGCAGATTCACATATCCGCTCCTTGCGATGTCGAAGCTGTGGCCTTTCACGCAGACATAGCTGTGTTCGGTTTTCTCCAGATTACCGCCGCAAACGGGGCATATAAGTATACTCATCAGCCACCTCAGATATACAGGCAGGGATCCACAGAATACTCTGCGATCTCCACATCAAGCTGTGGGAATTTTTCTTCAATGACACGGCGCAGTTCTGTGAGGACGATGTTCTCGGTGTGGAAGTGTCCGCAGTCGAAAAGGGCTATATTTCGGTTATTGGCATCTATCCACACATCATGTTTTACATCGCCTGTTACCAGTGCGTCACAGCCTTTTTCAATTGCAAGC
>CADBAC010000002.1 GCA_902792495.1 Ruminococcus flavefaciens
AGTTTGAGTTCATCGTCGGAGATATCCTTCTGAGGGCCTGCAATGTAGATGATCTTTGCATTGCCGGGGATAGCCTTTGTCTCGCTGAGGTCGATCTCCTGAACGTCGTAGTTGTTGGTCTTGAGCTGTTTAGCGTAGATCTCATAGCTATCGGTTATGGACTTTTCACCGTGGCCCTGAAGGAAGTAGATAGTAGGGAGAGAGCCGTTGGTGCAGGTCTCGATAGCGGCAGCGATGAGTTCTTCGCCTGCGTACTGGAAAGTACCGTCGGATGTGGTCTGGAATATCTTTGCGTGGTCGATACGCTTTGTGATATCGCCGCATCTTACGAAGATATCGCCGTTCTGTACCTTGAGCAGTCCGTCGTTGGAGAGGTCGTTTGCAAGGGAAGCGTCTGCGTCAGGTTCAAAGTAAGTAACGTCGATGTTAGGACGTTCTTCAAGCTGTGTGAGTGTGTGATACAGCGAGAGAAATTCAGGTGCATCACGGAAATATTCCTTCTTGGAGAGGAAGTATACGTCTATGTCCTTGTCGGATGTTTCATTCAGAAGCTGAGCGGTCTTTTCGTTGAGAGTGTATCTCTTGTTAGGTGTCATATCGTAGACCTTGTCATAGTAGTTGACGATAAGGTTTATCGGTACGAAGATGACCAGAGTCAGCAGAGCGATAACGATGGCGATAGTGCCTGAGAAATTGAGCTTTTTCTTTTCCATCTCAGCTTACCCCCTTTTCCAGCGTCTTTTCTCGATGGAGATGTAGGTCCATACGAGATAGACAATAGTTGCAGAAGCAAAGAATACCAGATCGGAAAGGCGGATGAAGCCCTGTGAGAAGTAGGCGAATCTTGGCTGTGCGGCAAATGCGTAGAGAACTGACTGAAGCTTGGGATACTGTGAGATGAAAGCAGTATTTGCAAAGTCGTCAAGGAAGAGTACAGCGAACATGACTATCTCTCCGATGATAGCGGCTATGATGGAGTTCTCGGTGAATGAGGAAATGAGCATACCCAGTGCAATGAACATCATTCCCCATGAGAAGATACCGATATAAGCGCAGATAAGCTGGCTTATAACGACTTCACCGTTGAGGGCTGTGATGATCGGGTATACAAGTGTGCCTGCAAGCATGAAGATGTAAACGGTCATATTTGCGAGGAACTTTGCGATAACTATTTTAAGTACGCTGACAGGTGATGTCATCAGCAGAACTTCCGTGCCGAATTTTCTTTCATCAGCGAATGTACGCATTGTAAGGATCGGCAGCAGGAATATGAAGTAGAGCGTTACGTTGTAGAATACTTCGGTGAATGAGAACTTCATTGTGTTGGAAGAATCGATACTTCCGATGGCAACACCGAAGATGTAAGTGAACAGCAGCATGAAGAGAGCCGCTATAGCATAGGCGAAAGGAGTGTAGAAAAACGACTGCAGCTCCTTCTTATAAATAGGAAACATTACTCATTTTCCTCCTTTTCTTCAGAATCGGCTTCAGCATCTTTGCTTTCTGCGGCATCTGTATTTCCGGTTTCGGGAACGATCTCGTTGAGGAGCTCGTCAACTGACTTTTTCTGGACAGGCCTGTTGATAAGTTCGGTGAATACCTTTTCAAGGTTGGGCTTGTCGGTGTAGACCTCAAGCACGCTTATCTGGTTCTTGAGGCAGTCAGCCAGCAGCTTTTCCTGTATCTGGTCGGCATTTCCGCTGAGCTTGACGGTGAATGATGTGATATTGTTGCCCTCGTCAACAGCTTCGGTGATCTCGGATACACCGTCTGCAACTCCTATGATAGCGGCTGCGGCAGCCTTGCTTCCTGCGCACCTGATGTGGAGGACAGAGGAGTCGTTGAAGGACTTTTCAAGGTTCTCGATGGTGTCGATTGCACGGATGTCGCCCTTGTTGATGATAACGACACGGTCACACACCGCACTTACCTCACTGAGGATATGGGAGCTGAAAATCACTGAATGCTCCTTCTTCAGATCCTTGATGATGCTTCTTACTTCGATGACCTGATTTGGGTCGAGACCTACAGTAGGCTCATCGAGAATGAGAAACTTTGGGTTGCCGAGGAGTGCCTGGGCAAATCCCACACGCTGCTTGTAACCTTTTGAAAGGTTGCGTATCAGCTTGTTCTGAACGTCCGTGATCTTCAGAAGAGCCATTACACGATCCATTTCGCTCTTCTTTTCCTTGCCCTTGATACCTTTGAGGCCTGCTCAGAAATCCAGATATTCCCTGACTTTCATATCGGGATAGACAGGCGGTATCTCGGGGAGATAACCGATGTTTCTCTTGGCTTTTACAGGATTTTCAGTTATGTCGTCTCCGCAGATGGTGACTTTTCCTCCGCTCATCGGGAGGTAGCCTGCGATCATGTTCATGGTCGTTGATTTGCCCGCACCGTTAGGTCCGAGAAAACCGAGGATCTCATTATCGTTTATTGTAAAGCTAATGTCATTTACAGCACGGTTATTGCCGTAGAACTTAGTCAGATTTTCAATAGTAATCATGAGCTTCTCCTTTCATTTGTATAATATTGACTATGACAGAAAAATACTGTGCTAAAGTATACAATTACTCTATCATAGCATACTGTTTTATTATCGCAGAATAATATTAATGTGAGATGAACAAAATGTGAACAAAATGTTAAATGACGATTTTGCGTCCCACATCCGATTCCTGCCTCATTGTAATTATCATGATAAATATTATATCTATTCTGTGTGGAATTTGTGAAAGATTATTGTAAAGGGAATGAATCTTATTTACTTTTATTAAAAATAATAAAAAATTCATCAAATCGCAACTTATGAAAAATCAGCAACTTTTGAGCGGTGGACAAAATGTACAAAAAGCGGTATTCCAATGTGTGCATTGCACCAAAAATAACCTTAAGCCCTGCTGAAAACTTTTTAAACTGTTGACATGAATTGAAATGTGGAATATAATTATCTTGAAAATAGTTTGAGAATTGTGTGTTTATAATGTGATATAAACACGCAGTGTATGAGTATTTTCATATACGGTTTTCGTCACGGGTGTGCTGTGATGATGACGGAAAACGGCTGATAACGGAGCATATTAGGTGAGTCCTGTTCCTCAGCTTTTTCTTTATTCTGCAAAGTCTCCGGTGTACGGGAACGAAACCTTTTTAACCACATCACATTATTATGAGAGGGGTAATACTAATGATAAGCAAAAAGACAAAGGCTCTCGCTGCTGGTATCCTTTCAGCA
This sequence comes from Ruminococcus flavefaciens, assembly GCA_902792495.1. Taxonomy (GTDB): domain Bacteria; phylum Bacillota; class Clostridia; order Oscillospirales; family Ruminococcaceae; genus Ruminococcus; species Ruminococcus flavefaciens_Z. The sequence goes on from CADBAC010000002.1 coordinate 3,239, forward strand.
GCAATGACAGCTACAGCTGTTATCCCAGCAGTTTCTTCAGCAGCTCCTACTGCTGAGGCTCAGAAGTCAAACGACAGCTACATCCATATGTTCGAGTCACTCTATGATGACGTTATGACAAACGGTATCGATAACGGCTTCATGAGCAAGCAGAACAACGGCGCTAAGAAGTTCGGTATTCCTTACCACGCTGTAGAGACACTCGTTGTTGAGGCTCCTGACTACGGTCACGAGACAACTTCCGAGGCTATGTCATACATCGTATGGATGGCTGCTATGCACGATGCACTCGTTGCTAAGGGCCAGACAACAGGCGGCAATGACCTGGCTGACGCTTGGAAGATTCTGGAGGCTATGATCCCTGGTTGGTCAACAGCTCACGGCAGATCCGATATCGAGTACGGTTCAATCTGGGAGCAGGAAAGACTCAAGGCTGATACAGCTGCTGAAGGCGACTCTCCTAAGGATTATCCTACAGAGCAGCCTAACGTAGATGCTATCAACCCAATGTACGATGCATTCAAGTCTGCATACGGTTCAGATAACGGTTACTACCTTATGAACTGGCTCGCTGACGTTGATGACTGGTACGGATTCAGCAAGGGCACTAAGGGTGAAGGCAAGTTCACATTCATCAATACCTTCCAGAGAGGTGAGGAAGAGTCTTGTTTCGAGACAGTTCCTGCTCCTTGTCTTGAAGAGCTTAAGTGGGGTATGGAGAGCACTGATAAGGATAACGGTAACGGTATCAAGGCTATCTTCAACGGTAAGGACAAGGTTCCTGCTCAGTACTCATTCACAAACGCTCCTGACGCTGAGGACCGTGCTATCCAGGCTATCTACTTCGCTAACCAGAACGGCGTAGACTGCGGAGAGATCTCAGCTCTCGCAGGTAAGATGGGTGACCAGTGCCGTAACGATATGTTCGATAAGTATTACAAGGCTATCGCTAAGGATACTACTATCAGATCTGAGTCTGCCGGCATGAAGTCAAAGCACTACCTCATGGCTTGGTATACAGCTTGGGGCGGAGCTCTCACAGCTTCTTACGGTAACTACAAGTGGGCTTGGCAGATCGGCTGCTCACATTCACATCAGTTCTATCAGAACCCACTCGCTGCTTATGGTCTTCTCTATGATAAGAACATCAACAGCGGTATGAAGGCTAAGGACGCTGACGAAGACTACACAGAGTCACTCAAGAGACAGATCGAAATGTACCTCTGGCTCCAGTCTGTTGAAGGTCCTTTCGCTGGTGGTTGTACAAACTCATATAAGGGACGTTACGAGGAATATCCTGCTGATCTCCCAATATTCTATGACATGGTATTCGTTGCTCACCCTGTTTACGCTGACCCGGGTTCAAACCACTGGATCGGTAACCAGGTATGGTCAACTCAGCGTCTTGCTGAACTTTACTACTATGTAAAGAAGAATGGCGATCAGTCCAACATCAAGCCCGGCGGAATGAGCCTCGAGGACGCTCTCGATGCACTCCTCAAGAGATGGATCGACTGGTTCGAGGAGAACACTCACTTCGATTACACAACACCAGACGGCGATACTCTTGAATATTGTATCCCATCTAACCTCGACTGGGGTAAGGGCGGTCACCACACTGATCCTGACTGTGTTCCTGATACATGGACAGGTACATACAATCCTGACGGCAACAAGAAGCTCCACGCTACAATCACAGGTTATGGCCAGGGCGACTACGGTTGTGTATCTTCACTCTGTAATACACTTATCTACTACGCAGCTGCAAAGGGCGTAGATGCTAAGTACGCTCAGGAAGAGGGTACAACAACTGAAGAGAAGGCTCTCTATCTTGCTAACAAGCTCCTCACAAAGCAGTATAATGCCGGCCGTGACGAGAAGAGCCTCGGATTCAAGGATCACAACGGTTCACTCAAGAGAATCTTCACTGAGGAAGTTTATATTCCTGATTACTATAGCGGTAAAATGCCTGATGAATCAGAGCTCAAGCCGGGTGCTACATTCAGCTCTATCCGTAAGAGCTACGAAAATGATAAGATGTGGCAGGATTGTAAGGCTGTATTTGATGCAACAGGCGGTACAGATGATTACGAGTACACACTCCACAGATTCTGGCACGCTGGTGATGCTATCATGGCATACGGCGGAATGGCTCTGCTCTATCCTACTGTTGAGCCTTGGGATCCAACTAAGGGTGGTGGCAATGATACACCTGAGGTAACAACTACAGCTGCTCCTGAGACAACTACTAAGGCAACAGAGACAACTGCTGCTGAGACAACTGCTTCTAACCCAAGCAAGTATTCACTTACTGAGCAGGGCAAGCTGAACGGTGACGTTAACAAGAACGGCGACGGTATCACAAATGCTGACGCTCTCTCAATCCAGAAGTATAAGCTCGAACTCGTTAAGGAGCTCCCAGAGTCATAATCTTCTGAAAATAATTTGTCCAAACGATTTAAGAGGACGCTTCGGCGTCCTCTTTTTATTTTCTGAAACCCCTTGCAATTCCTGACGGGAAGTGGTATAATAATATAATAGCATAGTTATGCGAAAAAATATATACAGAAAGCAGGAGATACCGTGCTGAAAAGTATGACAGGCTACGGCCGAGCACAGAAAATACTGAACGGACGTGATATCCTCGTTGAGATACGTTCCGTTAATCATAGGTACTATGAATATTCTTCAAGGATCCCCCGCACTTACAGCTATATCGACGAAAAGTTAAAGGCTCTCCTCAAGAATTCCATATCCAGAGGTAAGGTCGAAGCGGCCGTTACCATCAATAACATAGAGGGAAAAGATACCGAGATCGCTATCAACAAGGGCGTGGCTGAAGGCTATGTTGCTGCTCTCAGAAGCGTTTCCGAAGAACTCAAACTTGCTGATGATCTCTCACTCTCAAAGCTTATGAAGCTTCCCGATATCTTCACTGTCCAGAAAACTCCCGACGATGAAGAACAGGTCTGGAACGACGTTGCAGAAGTCGCTCAGGAAGCTGTTGATAAATTCGTTGAGATGCGCAGCACCGAGGGTGAGCGCCTCAAAAATGATATCACCGAAAAAGCTGACGGCATTCTCAGAATGGTCATGGAGGTGGAGAGACTTTCTCCCATCACTGTTGAAAATTACAGAAACCGCCTGTATAAGAAGCTGAGCGAAGTGCTGGAAAATAAGGACATCGACGAGCAGAGGATACTCACCGAGGCTGCTATTTTCTCCGAAAAGATCGCTGTTGACGAGGAAACTGTCCGCCTCCGCAGCCATATCTCCCAGCTGAAAAATATGCTGAGATCCAACGAGGCTGTGGGAAGAAAGCTTGATTTCATCGTTCAGGAAATGAACCGTGAGGTGAATACCATCGGTTCAAAGGCTCAGGACCTCAATATCACCAAGATAGTTGTGGATATGAAGGCCGAGATCGAGAAGATCCGTGAACAGATCCAGAATATCGAATAAGCTATGAAACTGGTAAATATAGGCTATGGAAATATGGTCTCCGCAGGTAGGATAATCTCCGTTGTAAGCCCCGAATCAGCGCCCATCAAGCGTCTGGTGCAGGAGGCCCGTGACAGCGGCAAGGCCATTGATGCCACTTTTGGAAGAAAGACAAGAGCGGTCCTTATCATGGACAGCGGACATATCGTCCTCTCGTCACTGATAACCGATACTCTTGCTGCAAGAATAAATGGTACCGGAGGTACAGAGGATAATGAATAAAGGCAGACTTATTGTTTTTTCCGCTCCGTCAGGCTGCGGAAAGGGTACTATGCTGGAACAGATTCTCAAGGATGAGAAGTTCTGCGTTTCCGTTTCGGCTACTACAAGATCTCCCCGTGAGGGCGAGGTGAACGGCGTTAACTATCACTTCATCTCAAGAGATGAGTTCGAGCAGAGAGTTTCCGACGGCGGCTTCCTTGAATATGCGGAATACTGCGGAAATCTCTACGGAACTCCCATGAAGGAAGTGAACGAGATGCTGGAAAAGGGCATGAATGTTATCCTCGAGATCGAGGTTCAGGGTGCTATCAAGGTCATGAACAAAAGACCCGATGCGCTTTCAATCTTCATCGCTCCTCCGTCCATTGCCGAACTCCGCAGACGTCTTCACAAGAGAGGCACAGAAACAGAAGATGTCATCGAGCAGCGTATCGCTCAGGCTTCAAACGAGGTCGCTCTTGCTGCAAAGTATGACTATATCATCGTGAACGATGCCCTTGAGGACGCTGTTGACGATTTCTTCCACGTTGTCCGTGCAGAACAGCTCAGATCAGACAAGAGACCTGAGATCATTGCGGACATTATCAAAAATTCGTAAGCCAACTGCACAGCTTATGCTGTGAGAATATATAATAGAGGTGTATAAAATGCTCAGACCTGCTGTAAATCAGATCATATCCAAGAACGAAAGCTGTTATTCACTTGTTATCGCTGTTGCAAAGCGTGCAAGAGAGATCGCTGACGAGCTCTACGCAAACGGCGAAACTCTTGAAGAAAAGCCTGTTAAGACCGCTGTTGAGGAGCTCGCAAGCGGCAAGTGCAAGATAGTCAACACTGCTCCACAGAATAACGAATAATGCCCCTGATTGCGGAGATCGCCGTAAGCGGAACTGCATATTCCTTTGATATGCTGTTCAGCTATTCGGTGCCCGACAATATCAAGGCTAAGGTCGGCTGCCGTGTGCTTGTCCCTTTCGGACGAGGCAACAAACGGCGTATCGGCGTTATCATGAAGCTTTCTCAGGATAGCGGCAAGAAGCTGAAAGCTATCGTTTCTCAGGTGGATGATGAGCCTGTTGTATCCGATGAACTGCTTCAGCTTGCCCTGTATCTGAGGGAGAATACTTACTGTACCTACTATGACGCTGTCAGGATAATGCTTCCTCCTGCCATGAGCGTGAGAGCAAAGGAAAGGTTTACATTAGTGAAAAATTTCACAGACTTTTCTGCGCTTTCCGATGATGCCCATGAACTGCTGGAAAAGCTGAAAGCTATCCCCGACAACAAGTCGCTGAATGAAGTGCTGGAGAATTACATCCTTGAAAACGGCAGGAGACTGCCCGATGAACTCTGCGACGCAGGGGCGATGGATTCCGATAACATCTTCAGACAGGCTGTAGGTGATGCCGCAGTAAAAATGGTGCGGCTTTCAGACAAGTATCTCAGCGAACCCGAAAGCTTCGACCTTACACCAAAACAGAAGATAGTTGCGGATTTTTTGTCGGAGTACGGCGCTGCGGCTGTGAAAGAAGCTGCATATATGTGCGGTGTCACTCAGGCTGTGGTCAAGCGCCTTGTCGCAGGAGGAGCTGCCGCTGAATACGACATGGAGGTTTTCCGCCATGTTGACGACGGCTCAGAAGAAAAATTCGACCCCGACGAAATAGTTCTCTCGGATGAACAGCAGTCCGCTCATGACGCTGTGCTTTCCGCTCTCTTTGACAGGAAGGCGGCAGCTTTTCTGCTGCATGGCGTTACGGGAAGCGGCAAGACTTCGGTCTTCGAGAAGCTTATATCCGATACAGTAAAAATGGGAAGGCAGGCTATACTGCTCATCCCCGAAATAGGCCTTACTCCTCAGATACTCCGCAGATTCCGCTCACTTTTCGGTGAGAGAGTTGCTGTTATCCACAGCGGACTTTCACAGGGGCAGCGTCTTGACGAGTACAAGAGGATAAAGAATGGCAGCGCCGATATAGTCATCGGCACAAGAAGTGCAGTGTTTGCACCTCTTGATAATATCGGCATCATCATAGTCGATGAGGAAGGCGAGCGCTCTTACAAATCCGACAGCTCACCGAGATACATGACTCACGATGTCGCAAGGCAGCGCTGCGGTTACCACAAGGCTGTGCTTCTGCTGGCGTCGGCTACTCCCTCGGTGGAGAGCTACTATCTGGCGGAAAAAGGCGTGTACAGGCTTCTGGAGATGAATAAACGCTACAGCACTTCGCCTTTGCCCGAGGTAAGCATAGTCGATATGAATCTGGAGCGTGAGGCCGGCAACAAGACGGAATTCAGCCGAAAACTGGCTGAGGAGCTGAGCCGCAATCTGGCAAACGGTGAGCAGTCCATACTTCTGCTCAATCGCCGTGGCTATCACACGGTCATAAGCTGCTGCGACTGCTATCAGCCCGTATACTGCCCGAATTGCTCCGTACCGCTTACCTACCACAAGAAAAACGACAAGCTGATGTGCCACTACTGCGGCTACGTCAGCGAGAAAATAACGGTCTGCCCAAGCTGCGGCTCGGAAAGACTGAGGAATATGGGGTTCGGCACTCAGAAGCTGGAGGAGGAACTTGCGGTTTATTTCCCGCAGGCGAGAGTTCTCCGCATGGACGCTGATACCACTTTTTCCCGATATTCCTACGAAAAGAACTTCGCAGACTTCCGTGACGGGAAGTACGACATAATGATAGGCACTCAGATGATCGGCAAGGGACTTGACTTCCCCGATGTTACGCTGGTCGGAGTGCTTTCCGTCGATAAAGCCCTGTTTGCAGGAGATTTCCGGAGCTACGAGCGTACCTTCTCACTTATCACTCAGGTGGTGGGACGAAGCGGCCGTGGCGAAAGACAGGGAAGGGCGATACTTCAGACTTTTATGCCCGAGCATTACATAATGAATCTGGCTGCGGCTCAGGACTACAAAGGCTTCTACAACGAAGAAATAGCCATCCGCCGTGCTATGATATTTCCGCCTGTCTGCGATATGGCGGTGTTCTGTTTTGCGGCAAACGATGAAGTGTCCGTTCAGAAGGGCGCAGACGCTGTGCTCCGTCTGATGAAGGAGAAACTGGACAGGATGCAGCCGAAAACTCCTATTCGTGTGCTTGGCCCAGTCAGAGCCTCATACGGGAGAATAAACGGCAAATTCCGATACAGAATAATAATGAAATGCAAAAATAACGCCGAGATACGTGGTTTCATCAGTTCGCTTCTGACGGAAGCGGCCGACCTGAAAGAAATGAAAGGCGTTGCCCTGTACGCTGATATGAACGGCGATGTCGGGGTATGATAAATATGAAAGGAAGAGCTAAATGGCACTTAGAAAAATTCTGACTGACAAAGACGAAAGCCTTCACAAGGTTTGCAAGCCCGTTGATAAATTCGACGAAAAGCTGGCTGTACTCCTTGATGATATGCATGAGACTCTCGACAAGGCTCAGGGCCTCGGACTGGCAGCTCCTCAGATCGGACTGTGCAGAAGAATATTCATCATGCATCTTGAGGAGGGCAGCTTCGAGTGCATCAATCCCGAAGTTACACAGAAGGAAGGCAAGCAGAGAGTTCAGGAAGGCTGTCTCTCATGCCCGAATGTATGGGGATATGTTACACGTCCTATGAAATGCCATCTGAAGGCTCAGGACAGAAACGGCAACTGGTTCGAGAGAGACTTTGAAGGTCTCGGCGCTCAGTGTACCTGCCACGAAAATGACCATCTCGACGGCCATGTTTTCACAGAAATAGTCGAGGAATTCTTCGTTCCCGAGGAGGAATGACATGAAAATAGTATTTATGGGCAGCCCTGAATTTTCGGTTCCCTGCCTTAAAGTGCTGGCCGAAAGCAAGCACGAAGTAGCGGCTGTATTCACTCAGCCCGACAAGGCAAGAGGCAGACGAGGCAATCAGCTTGTGCCGACTGCGGTAAAGGCTGCGGCTTTAGAGTACGGCTATCAGGTATATCAGCCCCTTTCTCTGAGAAAAGGCGAGGATGCGGAGACCTCCATGCAGGTGCTGAGAGACATCGCTCCCGACCTTATAGTAGTTACCGCTTACGGACAGATACTGCCGAAAGAGGTGCTTGAACTGCCGAAATACGGCTGTATCAACATTCACGCTTCACTTCTCCCCAAGTACAGAGGAGCCGCTCCCATAAACTGGGTGATCCTCAACGGCGAGACAGAAACGGGCGTGACATCAATGCAGATGGGCGAAGGCCTTGACACCGGCGATATGCTTATCAAAAAAGCCACAAAAATAGGCGAAAACGAGACCTATGAGGAACTCTATGCGAGACTGGCTGTCATGGGCGGCGAGGTGCTTGCGGAGACTCTCGAAGCTGTGGAAAAAGGCACTCTTTCTCCCGAAAAGCAGGACGATTCGCTTTCCTGCTATTCACCTATGATACAGAAGGAAATGAGCGCTCTGGACTTTTCAAAAACTGCCGCTGAGGTACACAATACCATCCGTGGCGTTACAGGCTTCACAATGCTTGACGGCAAGAGACTGAAGGTGTTCAGATCTGAGATTTCGGACAATATTGCTCCCGATGCAGAGAACGGCTCCATAGTCGATGAAAAGCGTTTCGCTGTGAAATGCGGCGACGGAAAAGCTGTTGTATTTACCGAAGTTCAGCCCGAAGGTAAAAAGCGCATGGCCGCTGAGGACTTCCTCAGAGGCAAAAAGCTCGTAAAGGGCGAAATACTTGGAGGAACCAAATGAACCCGAACTACACATATGTGATAACTTTCATAATAATGCTCATTCTCCCGATACTTGCGGAGATATACGTTACAGTAACTTTCAAGAAATACAACATGGTCCGCAATTCCCGTGGACTTACCTCCGACAGAGTCGCACGTATGATCCTCGACAGCAATGGACTTTTCGACACAAAGGTGGAATTCATCAGCGGCACTCTCAGCGATCACTACGACCCGAGGGCAAATGTGGTGCGCCTTTCAAATTCCACATACGGTCAGATTTCCGTAGCGGCTATCGGTGTTGCTGCACATGAGTGCGGCCATGCCTGCCAGCACGCAGAAAGATATTTTCCGATCCGCCTGAGAACAGCTATCGTACCTGTTACAAATATCTGTTCAAGGCTGTGGTATCTGGTTTTTCTGGGAGGTGTTCTCCTCAGCAATATGACCATCGGAACCAATCTTATCTTTGTTTCTATCGTCATGTTTGCGGCAGTTGTACTGTTCCAGCTGGTCACTCTCCCCACTGAGATAAATGCAAGCAGAAGAGCAATGGCTACCCTCGAAAGAGACGGCATTCTTGAAGCCGACGAGCTTCCGAAGGCAAGAAAGGTACTGACCGCAGCAGCGCTCACATACGTTGCAGGCCTTATAGTATCTATCATGCAGCTGCTCCGACTTCTTGCTCCGTTCAGGAGAAGATGATGGCTGATCCGAGATATACCGCTGTCAAGCTTCTGGACAAGACGTTCAGGAGCGGCAGCTACTCAAACATACAGCTTGACGCAGGGCTGAAAAACTCTGACCTTTCGCCCCAGGACAAACGGTTCTGCACGGCGCTTTACTATGGTGTCATCGAGAGGAAGATAACTCTCGATCATGTTCTGTCAGGTCTTTCTTCCCGTCCGCTGAGCAAGCTGGACAGCATAATTATAACTATATTGCGGTGCGGTATCTACCAGATACTCTACATGGAAAACGTCCCCGACAACGCTGCTGTAAACGAGAGCGTCAAGCTTGCCAAGAAGTTCGGCAAGACCAGCGCTTCGGGCATGGTCAATGCGGTTCTCAGGAACTTTATCAGAAATGGCAAAAAGTATGATATATCAAAGAACGAAATAGAGCGTATGTCTGTGGAATACTCAATACCTGCCGAGCTGATAGAGAGCGTTGTGAATGACTACGGCATGGAGAATGCAAAAGACCTTTTTGTGGATTCTCTCGGTGAAGCTCCTACTTTCATCCGTGTCAACAATATCGGTGATGACGAAGCTGACGAGGACAGGGAATTTCTTGAAAAGTGGGGCGACAGATCATTTTTCGAGAAGTCTCCTCTCCTGCCTCATTGCTACAAGGTCAATGACAAGGTCGGTTTGTACAATCTGGAAAGCAACGATATGTTCATTATGGGTCTTTTCCATGTGCAGGATCTGGCATCGCAGCTTTGCTGTGCAGCCGTTGCGCCAACGGAAAATGACATAGTTCTCGATATGTGCGCCGCCCCGGGAGGAAAGACTTTTACTATGGCGGAGATGATGGACGGCAAAGGACAGATATATGCTTTTGACCTCCATAAGCACCGTGTGGGATTGATAGAGGAAGGCGCAGCACGTCTTGAACTAAGTAATGTCAAAGCTGAGGCAAGGGATGCGACGAAGTATTACGATGACATCCCGAAAGCCACGAAGATACTCTGTGATGTGCCCTGTTCGGGCTACGGAGTCATCAGGAAAAAGCCTGAGATACGCTATAAGAGCATTTCGGACTTTGAGCGCCTGCCTGAGATACAGTACAAAATTGCCGAGAATGCGCTGAATTATCTGGCTGACGGCGGCGAGATGGTCTATTCCACCTGCACTGTACGCAAGGCAGAAAATGAAGATGTGGTGCAGAAACTTCTGGCAAATCATCCCGAACTCGAACTTGTGGAACTTCCTCAGCCGCTGGGAAGCGTGTTCAGCGGAGGCATGGCGGCTATTTTTCCGCATCATTTCGGAAGTGACGGATTCTTTATAGCGAAACTCCGCAAAATTCAGAAGTAAGCAGAAAGCAGAAAGCAGTTATCGATTCTGCGCTCAAAGATTTTTGATCCGTCCACGGAGTGGACACCGCAATTCCGAATTCCGAATTATGAATTCTGAATTAAAAAGAAAGGGGTGAGCGGTTGGAAAAAATCGACATTCTCAGTCTCGGTCTGACTGAACTTGAAAATGTTTTAACTGAACTTGGAGAGAAAAAATTCAGGGCAAAACAGATCTTTCAGTGGCTTCATGTAAAAAGAGTCACCGATTTTGATAAAATGACTGATATATCTGTCCAATTGAGAACGGTCCTGAAAGAAAAATTTTGTATAAATGGACTATTTATAGAAAAAAAGCTTGAATCTTGTATGGATAATACTGTAAAATATCTGTATAGGCTTTCTGACGGGAACTTTGTCGAGACTGTTCTTATGGAGTACAACTACGGCCACAGCATCTGTGTCTCCACTCAGGTGGGGTGCAAAATGGGCTGCCGTTTCTGTGCCTCAGCTATTGCAGGTTATGTCAGAGACCTTGAGCCGTCCGAGATACTCATGCAGATCTATGAGACTGAAAGAGATTCGGGCGTCCGTGTTTCGGGCGTGGTGCTCATGGGCATAGGCGAGCCTCTCGATAACTATGAAAACGTTGTGAGATTCCTCAGCCTCCTCTCAGACAAGAACGGCAATAATATGAGCCTCAGACACGTATCGCTGTCTACCTGCGGTATAGTCCCGAGGATCTATGATCTGGCAAAGCTACGGCTGGGCGTTACCCTGTGCGTATCGCTTCACTGCCCCGACAACGAGGGACGAAGCAAGATAATGCCCGTTAACAACAAGTATGACATAGACAGCCTTATCACGGCCTGCAAAGATTATATAGACGCAACAGGCCGCCGCATCACCTTTGAATATGCCGTTATCGACGGAGTCAACTCCACCGATGCCGATGCCGACAAGCTGGCTGACCTTCTCCGTGGCATCAACTGCCATGTGAACCTGATACCTGTCAACAAGGTGAAGGAGAGAAACTACAGGACAGCTCGTTCAGGCGTTGCCGATTTCGCCAAGCGGCTCGGCAAAAGAGGTATCAATGCCACTGTGAGAAGAACTCTCGGAAGCGATATCGAAGCTGCCTGCGGACAGCTGAGACGGGATGCGGCAAAAAGCAGTGAGAAGAACGGAGGTGCGGACGCTTGAGATACCGTTTCGGTACGGATATCGGTCTGGCAAGAGATGAAAATCAGGACTCGGTCAGATGCGAGTATTTCGGCCACAATATACTCGCTGTCGTGTGCGACGGCATGGGCGGTGAAAGAGCAGGAAAAGAAGCAAGCTCCATCGCCGTTGAGGAATTCTTCCAGCGGTTCTCAGCAGGCTATTCCGAAAGACTGAATGATGAGGAGATAAGGACCCTTCTCATTTCTTCTGTCTCAGCCGCTAATTCCGTTATATACACAAGGGCAAGGTTCGATTTCAAGAACTTCGGCATGGGTACTACCTGCGTCGCTGCCTTTGTCGGGAAAAACTCCGCTGTTATAGCCAATGTGGGCGACAGCAGAGCTTACCTCATCACAAATGACGGCCTCGTTCAGATAACCGAGGACCACAACTACGCAATGGATCTCTACAAGCACGGTAAAATTACCGAGGAAGAGATCGAAACTCACCCTCAGAAGCATATGCTCGTGAAGGCTGTCGGTGTAGAAAAGACAGTCTCTGCGGATACTTTCGTATTTGACTATGAGGATAAGATCAGTCTGCTGCTCTGCTCCGACGGCCTTTCGGGCTATTGCAGCGACGATGAAATATATGACGTCATCATGCGCTCTACTTTTGATGACGTTGCAGACGAACTTATTACTTTAGCTCTCAGCAAGGGCGGCCGTGACAATATAACTGTTGCGGTAATTTCTGACTAAACGCAGGAGGAAAGGATATGGATAAGAACATTGGCAAAAAGCTCGACGGAAGATATGAGATAACCGAGCTGATAGGCGTCGGAGGTATGGCCGAGGTCTACAAGGGTATCGACGTTATCGACAACAAGACTGTTGCGATAAAGATACTCAAGAAGGAGTTTGCAGAGAACGAGGAGTTCCTCCGCAGATTCAGAAACGAGAGCAAGGCGATCGCCGTTCTCTCACACCCGAATATAGTAAAGATCTACGATGTGGGCTTCTCAGAGAAGATCCAGTACATCGTTATGGAGTACATCGACGGTATCACTCTTAAAGAGTATATCGAAGAGGAAAAGGTGCTCACATGGAAGGATACGGTACACTTCGTTATCCAGATCCTCCGTGCCCTCCAGCACGCTCACGACAAGGGCATCGTTCACCGTGACATAAAGCCCCAGAACATCATGATGTTCACAGACGGCACTATCAAGGTCATGGATTTCGGTATCGCCAAGTTCGCAAGCGAGCAGGGTAAGACAGCTACCGATCAGGCTATCGGAAGCGTTCACTACATCAGCCCCGAGCAGGCAAGCGGAAGCGTTACAGACGCTAAGAGCGATATCTACTCAGTAGGCGCTATGATGTACGAGATGCTCACAGGAAGAAAGCCATTCGACAGCGATAACCCGGTTGCTATCGCAGTAATGCATATGCACGACATCCCAGAGCGTCCGAGAGCCCTCAATCCCGATATCCCCGACGGTCTCGAGGAAATCGTACTCAGAGCTATGGAAAAGGCTCCCGAGGACAGATACCAGTCAACAGGCGAGATGATCGCTGATATAGAAGCTTTCAAGGCTAACCCGTCTATCACTTTCGGTTACTACACCGAGGATACAGGCGATTCCGACGACAGCTTCATCTCTGACGGCTACGGCAACGACGTTGAGACAGAAAGCCCCGAGGAAGTACAGAATGCTTACGCTGCAAAGACACCTGCTTATGCAGGTGCAGGCGCAGGCGCTATGGCAATGGGCGGCGGCCGCTCAGCAAAGAGATATGCCGATGAAACTCCTGCGGATTATCTCGACGACGAGTATTACGATGATGATTACGACGACGATGATGAAGAAGAGGAAGAGCGTTCTTCACTGGTAGTGCCTGTACTCACAGGTATCGTTATCGTTGTTCTGGTAGTTGCTGTTATCTTCGTTGCAACTATCCTCAGCGGACTCCTCAAGGGAACAGGTCAGAAGAGCGACTTCACAATGCCTGACTTCTACGGCTGGGATTACAACATCGCAGTAAGCCAGTACGGAAACAACATCAAGTTCGAGGTAGAGAGCTCCGAGTATAACGAAGCTGACGAAAACTCGATCATCGAACAGAGCATAGAACCCGGTGCGGAATTCAACAAGGGCGATACCCTCAAGGTAAAGATCTCCAAGGGTATGGAAACTGTTGAGATCCCACGTCTGAGAGATCTCAATCAGGAGCTTGCAAAGGCACAGCTCAAGGAGAGAGGCCTCGAGTGCGAAGTTATCAAGACTTCAGACGCTGAAGTTCAGCAGGGCTATGTTATCAAGTCCGAGCCTGACGAGGGCACAGAAGTCCACAAGGGCACAAAGGTAGTACTCTACGTAAGTATGGGTGCAAACGCTGAACAGGTAGTTGTTGAAGACTACACAGGCAGAACAGCCGACGATGCTGTTGTAATGGCATCTTACAAGGGACTCAAGCCAAGAACAGAGCCTGTACCTTCATATGAGAAGGAAGGAACTGTTGTAGATCAGGAGCCTAAGAAGGACGAAAAGGTAGAGAGCGGCACAGAGATCGTACTCTATGTCAGCGACGGTACAACACCTGACGGTGAGATCCCATTCACTATCTACTTCCCTGAGGGAGCAAACGGACGTTTTGCTATCGACTTCATCCTCAAGAGCGATGACGGCAAGACAGATACAGTTTCTTCACCAACACTCCTCGTTCCTGAAATGAGCAATCATACTCAGAACGTAAAGGGCTCAGGCGAGAACGTAAACGTTACAGTAGTTCTTACAAACCTCAGCACAAACCAGAGAGCTAATATCGGTACCTACACCTTCAACTTTGCTACAAACAGCGTAACAAAGAACTCCGAGGACGTAGAGGGCGCATTCAGAGCAGTCGGCGGATTCACAGATCAGCCTGCTACTGAAGCACCACAGGAACAGCCTCAGGAACAGCCTCAGGAACAGCCACAGGAACAGCCTCAGGAAGAAATTCCTACAGAGGATAACCTCGTTCACCAGGGCAGAGTAGAGGGTCAGACAGGATTCTACGATGCAAACGGAAACTGGCAGTTCTATCCCGGATTTGCTGACTGATGAGTAACGCAGCAACAAGCGGAATAATAACAAAATGCTTAGGGGGACTCTACACAGTAGAGTCCCCTGATGGTATTTATGAGTGCAAAGCAAGAGGAGTTTTCCGCAACAAGGGAATAAGCCCCTGCGCAGGCGACCGTGTAACACTGGAAAACGGTGTTATCTCGGAAATATGCGAAAGGAAAAATTCCATCATCCGACCTCCCCTTGCAAATCTTGACCAGCTTATATTTGTGGTGTCTACCTGTTCACCTGCCCCGAATTTCCTTATACTTGACAAGTTCATAGCTATAGCCGAGTACAAGGGGATAACTCCCGTAGTGGTAATAACCAAGACGGATCTGGGCGACAGTTCGGAGATACACAGGATATACAGCGGTATCGGCATTGATGTGATAGATGTGGACTACGGCAGCGAGGAGACTATCGAAGCTGTCCGCAGACTGCTGGCAGGAAAGATAAGCGCATTTACGGGAAATTCAGGTGCAGGCAAGTCCACTCTGCTGAATGCGGTGGACAGCACCCTCAATATCCCCACAGGCGAGATAAGCAAAAAGCTGGGCCGTGGCCGTCATACCACACGCCATGCCGAGCTGTATAAACTGAAAGACGGCGGATACATCGCAGATACTCCCGGCTTTTCCACATTCGACACAAACCGCTACGACATTATCCGCAAAGAGGAACTGGCAGGCTGTTTCCGTGAAATGGACGAGTACATCGGTCAGTGTCAGTTCAGTGACTGCGCTCATATCTGCGAAAAGGGATGCGAAGTGGTAGCCGCTGTTGAGGCAGGGAAAATTTCCCGAAGCCGCCACGAAAGCTACAAGGCTATGTACGAGGAAGCAAAGCAGATAAAGGAGTGGGAACTGAAATGAACAAGTGGTGCGCCATTTTTGCAGGCGGAGATATGCCCGACATGAAGCCCTATTCTCTGCCGGTATACTACAAGAATTTCGAGTGCGTGATATGTGCTGACAGCGGCTACAAACACGCAAAAAGGCTGGGGATAGTTCCCGATGTCATTGTGGGGGATTTCGATTCCTACGACGGCGAACTTCCCGAGGGAGCGGAGGTGATCCGCACCGTCCCCGAAAAGGACGATACCGACACTCTCATGGCTATAAAAAAAGCCATATCGCTGGGCTATAAGGAACTTTTCCTTTTCGGCGCACTGGGCGGCAAGCGATTTGAGCATACGGTCGCAAATATACAGGCAATGATGTATGCCCGTGAACACGGCTGTAAACTTGGGATATACGGCGAAAGCACGCTTCTTCTGCAAGGTGCGGAGGACGGTGAACATTGCTATCTCCGTGAGGAAGAAGGCACGTACCTGTCAGTGTTTGCCATGACGGAAAGCGCAGACATCGAGTATATGCGGGGAGTGAAGTATCCGCTGGAGAATTACCATATGGTTCAGTCATTCCCCATAGGTGTAAGCAATGAAATAACGGATACGACCGCCGATATAAAGCTGAAAAGCGGAGTTGTCCTTATAGTGCTGACGGTCATGTAACAAAATCAGTGCCCTTTGAATATACTGTTTTAGTGGATGAACCACAACTATACTTAAAGGGGGACTGCACATGAAAGTCGTAGTCATACGAAGTCCGAAGCTGCTTTCGGGAATACTGAGAGTGATGTTCGGCATACGTAAAAGCGAGTAGCTTTTGAAAGTGAAAAGAAATATGCAGGGGCGCCTTGGGGCGCCCTTCGGTTTGTCGGTAAAGTCAGATTTAATGTGGAATTATCGGATGAGCGGAACGTTCCCATACATAAGTCAACAAAAATGATTTGTAGGGGACGGCGCAAAATTAGTTTTTCGGCAGACTCGGGAGAGCCATTGGTTTACGTAAAAAGTGTGTCAGATTGAGGACTGCCAAAGGCAGCCCCTACAAATATGGATTAATCATAAAACCGTGTTCCTGATTTAATAAGAGAAATCAAATTTGTAGGGGAGCCCGCTCTCGTCCTCCCATAAAAATAAAATATCACGCCGAATCGGGAGGCCTCACCACGAAAAACGGAATAAGTTAACCAAGTGAAAAAGGGCTTGAAAGTGCGGAAAGAATATGATATAATAAAGTGTTAGCATTGAACGGGAGGCGAGGCGTTGAACGACAATACCGCTGCCATAGAGCAGATAAAAATAAAATTTGCAGGCAAAAGCCCGAAAGCATATGTGAGAAGCTTCGGATGTCAGCAGAGCGTTTCCGACGGCGAAAAAATAAAGGGACTTCTCGGCCTTATGGGATGTTCCTTTACCGAGGACGAAAACGAAGCGGATATGATTATCCTCAATACCTGCGCTGTCAGGGAAAATGCCGAGGACAGAGTTTTCGGCATAGTGGGAAGCATGAAGAAGCTGAAAGAGCTGAAGCCTTCACTTATCATCGGCATTGCAGGCTGTATGACCGCTCAGAGCCATGTTGCGGAAAAGATAAAGAAGTCCTATCCGCAGGTGGATTTCGTCATGAGCACTTCCGCCATAAGCTCACTGCCTCATCTTCTGCTGGAATGTCTCAACGGAGCGAAATTCTCGGCGGATATCAGCGAGTATGACGACTTCTCCGCTGTTGTGCCGCAGATACGTGACAGCAGCTTCAAGGCTTCGGTGCCAATAATGTTCGGCTGCAATAATTTCTGCACCTACTGCATAGTTCCCTATGTCAGAGGCAGAGAGCGCAGCAGACAGCCTCAGGATATAATCGACGAGGTAAGGGGACTGGTCCGTGACGGCTACAAGGAGATAATGCTTCTGGGACAGAATGTCAATTCCTACGGAAAGGACCTTGAAAACGGCATGACTTTTCCGCAGCTTCTGCGTGAACTGGACAAGATAGAGGGCGACTTCTGGATACGCTTTATGTCGTCCCATCCCAAGGACGCTACAAAGGAACTGGCAGATGCTATATTCGACTGTACGAAGGTGGCAAAGCATCTTCATCTTCCCGTGCAGAGCGGCAGCAATGATGTTCTCAGGCGGATGAACCGCAGATATACCGTCGAAAAGTACATGGAGACCGTTGACTATATCCGTCAGCGTGACCCTGATTTTTCGCTTACAACAGACCTTATCGTGGGATTCCCAGACGAAAAGGATGAGGACTTCGAGGCGACTCTGGACATAATAA
>CADBAC010000003.1 GCA_902792495.1 Ruminococcus flavefaciens
CGATGAGTTTCAGGTCGCTCGACGGCTTGCATAATTAAATGGCATATGTAGGGGCGCTTTCCGAGCGCCCTTTGCCGCTGAGCGAGCGGCGGCGCAATCACGAATCGCTCGTAAACTCGCTTACTTTTGTAAGAACGATGAGTTTCAGGTCGCTCGACGGCTTGCATAATTGAATGATAAATGTAGGGGCGCACACTGTGCGCCCTTTTGCTTTGTCAGTTTCGGGCGGATGATATCCGCCACTACATATATTGTATCATGCCAAACAATGGAACGCCGAGGGCGGCGTTCCCTACAAATTTGATTGCGTAGGGGCCGCCTTTGGCGGTCCTTTGCTTTGTCCTTTTTTCTGGCGGATGATATAACATCAATTATAACGATAAAAAAGACGGTTCCGAAGAACCGCCTTTTTTCATAGCCGTGTTTTCAACAGCTTACTTCAGTGCCTTTTCAAGCCATACACCTGCAATATCCAGTGCCTCATAAAGGCCGCACTCACGCTCTGCGTTTTTCTCGCAGGCCTGGAGAGGATTGAGGCTGGGGTCTGTGTTCATGAGTACCACTCTTACTTTCTCTGCGTAGTCCTCATCGTCAACTTTCTTTGTTTTGAGTATCTGAACCATTGTTACGTATGGGTCAGACATATAGCCGTAGTATATTATATTTCCGCACCTTACCAGCGGATATCCCTTGTAGGTCTTGAATTTCTCTAACATCTTTTACCTCCTAAACGTGGGAAGTCATCGCCATGTGGTCACATAGTCCTCCCCTGTATCAAGTCTCTTTACGTTGTCCATGAGAGTAGTCACGTATGACTTTGAGCAGTAGTACTTCGGCTCGCCGTTTACTACTATGAGGGCTCTCATAAGGGAATCTTCGTAGAACTGATATGTGTATTTCTTATTATCGTAAGCGTCAGTGAAGCTGACTTCGGCCATTGGCTCGCCTTCGGGCACTTTGACTTCATCAAGCACCAGTTCTTCTGCATTTGCGCTTATCAGGAAGGAATAGAACTTTCTGTAACGCTCAGAGTCGAAATCTTCACCATTCTTCTTTACTGCGAAGTCCTCAGAATTTGAGTCCTTCAGCTCCTTATCCTTGTCAAGGGGTTCGATCTTGAATTCGGCTGAACCGCCGTCGCTGCATTTTACATTGAGGTCTCTTACGTTCCATACATAAGATGCGATCATGATCCTTGAAGCGATATCATCAGGCATTACAGTGAGCCACTGTGCATTGCTTTCTGAGAGGATGTAGATAACCTTGCCGTTCTCCATCATAGCATAGCAACACTTCTCGCCGTTCTCATCGTTGAAGAATTCGCTGAGCAGAAGCACATAGCTCTTGCCGTTATCGCACTTCATTGTGACCTTGCAGAACGGTTCGCTGAGGCCTGCGCCTGCTATATCGGATTCCTTGCAGTTTACTGCGTAGATATCCTTTGAAGTAAGACCGAACATACCCGAAACGACACTTGCTGACTTGTCGCCTGCAAGGAAAGTATCAACAGGTGAAGTCATCTTATGTGTTGAGGATGTACCGCCTGAGTAAGCATCCTCGCTGTTTTTGTCGTATTCGAGAACAATATCATAGTCGATATCATCACGCTCGATAGTGAGTTTATCAATACGGGGCATTTCATCTTCAGCAGGCTGTGCAAGAACGGTGCTTTCGATGAAATCCTTCAGCGGTCTCACATAGTTTGCAAGAAGTGAAGTATCAGCGGTATATACTGTATCATCGCCGTCTGCTCTTACATAGTAACCTGAACCTGTAGGAGCCTGATCGCCTACGTAGAACTTTCTCACATTGCCTGATTCATACTTGTACTCGACCTCAGCCTGCGGCTTGTCAAGACCGAATTTAGCAAAGTCAGTGCAGTTTTCCTCGATGAGAGCCGAGGATTCAAGTCCGTTTCCGTTATTGACGAGAGTTCCGACCATAGCTGTATTAACGTCTATATCATCGTATCCCTCGAGAGTATAGGTAGCGGATGTGCCTGCTTCGCTGTCTGCGGGTTTTTCCATTTTTATTTTCAGCTCGCCCTCGGCATTCTTTACTGTGGCAGTTTTAACTGTACCCAGTTCAGCGCCTTCTTCGTAGCTGTCAGCTACTATTCTTATACCTGCGCCCTCTTTTGCTGAGGGGTAGGAAAGATCCGATGAAGATGAGGATGTATCATCATCTGCGGGCTCGGTGAGCTTCAGATAGGCGAAGCCTCCGCCCAGTACGGCAAGTACCGCACTGAGACAGATCATACCCTTCACCTGTTTTTTCATTTTACCTTTCTTTTTTGTCTGTTCTTTCTCACTCATTTATTCTTTCTCCTTAACAGTACAATTACGCCTGCTATTGCAACGAGTGCAGGGATCACCCACTGAACGACTATCCTGATAGCCTTAGCCTGAGTCTCAGTAGCAGCTATATAAGACTGCTGGAGTGACTTCTCCGGGATAACTGCTGCTGCCTCTTTGCCTGTCATATTATTGATGAGACCGAGGAGCGCATTTGCATTGTTGTAAGTGTTTGTCTGTGTGAGGAATACGCTGTCTGCCATGAGAGCGCTTCCAATTACAAGTACGCTGCTCTTGTTTACATCGTACTGCTCTGCGTGTTCCTCTGTTGACATAGCGACTACTACGTGTGTTCCTCTGTTCTTGTCATCGACCTTCTGAGTCATCATATCGCTGATGAAAGAGTTGTCGTATGAGCTGAATATAGGCTTTACAAGTTTCTCGTTGTTCTTTGAGAGAATTGTTATCTCTCTTGAAACAGGAGCGATTATCGGGAGAGTCTGGCTCGGGAGAGTTCCCACAGCCTCAGTATCGTCGATATTGAGCATGATATAGTGTGGCTCGCCCATAGCATTCTTATCGTCGAAGATGTACTTGTTCTCTACCTTTAAGCTCCATTCAGCGAGGAAAGCATCGATGTTGGTGAGATTTGTTGTATTCACGCTTGGCATATAGATGAAGTTCTTGCCGTACTTTCCGTCGTTGTAGAGGAAATCGCTGAGCTTTTCAACAAGGTTCTCAGTGAAGTCAACTGACGGTGCGGGAAGCACGATAAGATCGTAATCTTCAGCCTTGAGCTCGTCTGTTGTGATGTCGATATCTGTGCAGTCATAGCCGTTCTTCTCAAGGAGAGATGTCTTGAAAGAATCAACTGTTGTGCCGTATTCTTTCTGGTTGTATACAGGCTGGCCGTTCATTGTAGCGATGAAGCCTGCCTTGATGGCATCGCCTGATGTTACGTTTCTGATAGCGGAAGTTATAAGGCTCTCACCTGCGAAAACGAATTTAGGAGTTCCTGACTGAAGGCTTGCCTGGTCAGCCTGGATCATGTTCATTACGTCTGTCTGTGGGATGACCTTTACCTTTTCGTTTGAGTAAACGATGATGCTTCCGTCATCGATATCGCCGTTGTAGAACTGCTTGTACTTTGTAACTACATCGGGATCCTTGTCAAGGTTAACATATTTTACCTTAACGCTGCCCTTGCCCTGTTCTGCATACATTGAATACTTTTCAAGCAGATTAGGGATCATATCGTAAGGCACATCTGCGTTTATGCCGTACTGAGCGTAGTAGCTGTGGTAGTAAGTAGCCATGTTAGCGAAGAGGTCCTTCTCCATAGCAACTGTCAATTCAACATCGCTGTTGAGGTTCTTGAGGACATCGATGGATTCATCGCTGAGCTCATATCTCTTATCGGGAGTAAGGTCTATTTTCAGCGGTGAACGCTTTGCAAGCATTGAAGCCATAAGGTTCACGATCACGATAATAGCGATAACAAGTATTACTATCACAGCTGACATAGTGCCGTACTTGAATTTCTTTGCTCCGCCTTTTACCTTGGGAGCAGCAGCCTTTACTGCCTTTTCAGCAACTTCGGCTGTTTCTTCTTTCACATCAGAGATCGTTTCAGCGGCAGTATCAGCGGCTTCTTTTACAGTCTCTTCTGCGGCAGTCTTTGCCTTTTTCAGATCTTTTTTACTCATTTGTATCCGAACCTTCCTTTCTTATTAGCTCCAGCGTCTCTTCTCTAAAACTCTTACAGTCAAGAAGTTGAAGAGGAATGCCACGCTGATGAAAAAGATTATGCTCGGAAGGCTGAACACACCGTTGGTGAATTCATTATACCTTGAATAGAAAGCAATGCTTGAAACAGCCTTGAATATGAGCTTCTTGAACTTATTGCCGTTCTCGAAATCAGCTACCAGCATTTCTGAGAGGTAGATGACAAAGAGCACTACCATGCTGACGATAGCGGCTGTGATCTGGTTCTCGGTAAGGGATGAGATAAAAAGTCCCACAGCGATGAATGCTGCACCGAGGAAGAGCATTGCGAAATAGTTGCCTAAGAGAGTCTGCCATACCACATCGCCAAGAGCGGCAAGGATTATGGCATAGATGAATACTATGCTCTCTGCGATTATGAAAAGTGTAAGAGCGGCAAAGTATTTGCCGAGAACGATCTCCCATAAACCTACAGGAGCAGTAAGAAGTCCCTGATCGGTCTTGTTCTTCTTCTCTTCGGAGAGAAGCTTCATGGTGAGAATCGGTATAAGGAACATGATGATGTAGAACATGGAGCTGAACATAGGCGAAACATCTGTTATGCCTGCTGCAAGAACTCCGTTATAGAAGAATATTCCTGAGATAAAATAGAATACAACAAGGAATACATAAGCGACTCCTGATGTAAAGAATGCGCCCATTTCACGTCTGTAGATAGCACCCATTACTCCTCACCTCCGTTATTATCGCTGTCATCTGCGGCAGCTTCCTCTTCGGGTAATGCTTCCTCAGCGGGCTCTTCCTTTTCGGAAGCGATGAGCTCTCCGTCCTTGACCTTGATATCAAGCTTCGGAGCGGACTGCTCGGTAACGACAGGAACGCCGTCGCCCATAGTGATCTTGAGGAAGATATCCTCCAGAGTGAGGTCTGAAAGCTGGAGCATAAGGATATTCCAGCCCTTTTCATTGCAGAGCTTGTTGAGGCTGCGGCGGATATCGGTCTTGCCGTCTGTCTCAACATCGTAGTCGTAGATGCCTCTTTCACGCTCCATATCTGCTCTGACGTACTTTACGCCGTCAAGAGCTTTGAGGGCATTGGTGATAGCCTTCTTATCCTCAGCGGTATGTGTAGGACCTTCGATACGGAGGGTCATCTTGTGCTCGTTGGTGATATTCTTTGCTATCTCATCAGCTGTACCGTCGGCAGCTACCTGACCCTTGTTGATAATGATTATTCTGTCGCATACAGCCTGTATCTCGGGAAGGATATGAGATGAAAGGATAACTGTATGTCTCTTGCCCAGCTTCTTGATAAGGGTACGTATCTCGATTATCTGATTCGGGTCAAGACCAACTGTAGGCTCATCGAGGATGAGTACAGGCGGATTGTTGATAAGTGCCTGTGCAAGGCCGACTCTCTGTCTGTAACCTTTTGAGAGGTTCTTGATGATGCGTCCTCTTACATCGCTTATCTTGCAGAGGTCGCAGACATCGGTAAGATGTGCCTTTCTCGGAAGTTTGCACTTTTTCAGGTCGTACATGAAGTTGAGGTAGCCGTCTACCGTCATATCCACGTAAAGGGGCGGTATCTCTGGGAGATAGCCTATATTTGCCTTAGCTGTCTTGGGGTCTTCAAGGATGTCCACACCATCTATCAGCACCTGACCTGATGTTGACGAGATATAGCCTGTGAGCATATTCATAGTCGTGGATTTGCCTGCACCGTTAGGTCCGAGGAAACCCAGTATCTCACCTTTCTCGACCTTGAAGCTGATGTCGTTTACGGCCAGTTTTTCGCCGTATTTCTTGGTAAGATTTCTTACCTCTATCATTGGTTTATTCCTCCTTATATGAAAACTTCATTGTTTCCACAGAGTATTTACCGTGCAAAGGGGCACGGTCTCAGATAATAAAATAATAGTACTTTAATGTGACAGCGCCGTGAAAGCACTTTGAATACTGTATGTCATTATTATTTACAGCGCATTTACCGCCGTATTCACATCACTGCTTATCTGCTCCCTGAGTTCATCTACAGAAGCGAATCTCTTCTCCGCACGGATGAAATCCAGCAGCACTACCTGAAGCGCCCTTCCGTAAAGGTCGCCCGAAAAGCCGTGGATATAAGTCTCAGCCAGCGGTGCGCCGCCGTATTCAACTGTAGGCTTTACACCTATATTCGTCATTGACGGGTACCATTTTCCGTCAGCAAGTGTACGTGAAGCGTATACGCCGAATTTCGGCACAAGCTGTCCGCTTTCAAAGACCTGATTTGCTGTGGGGAATCCCAGTGTACGTCCCAGCTGAGCGCCGTGGCTGACTTCCTTCATTATCATGTAGGGCTTGCCGAGGAAGAGATTAGCCCTTCTCAGTTCGCCTGCCGTGAGAAATCTGCGTATCTCCGTGGAGGATACTCTCTCACCGCCAAGGCATACATCATCAACGGTCTGCACCGTGAATCCGTACTTTCTGCCGAATCCGGCCAGTTCATCGATACCGCATGAAGCGCCTGTACCGAAGCGGAAGTCCTTGCCGCACACCACATGAGCGGCATTCATCTCGCCGCAGAGTATCTCTTTTGCAAAAGTCTCGCCGTCCATGCCGCATATATCAGCAAAATCATGGGAGTATATCTCCTCTATAAGGCATATGTCCCTGATGATATGTTCCTTCTCAGCCTTGCCGTAGATGTACTTTGCGCCCTTTCCTGCCGCACTTTCGGGAGAAAAGGTGAACGCACAGGGCTGAAGTCCGTTCTGTTTCTGAGCCAGTGCTTCTTTCAGCACCGCACGGTGTCCCAGATGAACACCGTCAAAGAGTCCGAGAGCGGCTGATGTTCTTACTTTTTTCATTGGCTCACCCCAGATTCTTTCCCACACGGAGAATTCCGTTTTCACGGTCGGTCAGGGCTGTACCGATGAAGCCGCCGTCACTGCCGTAGACCGCATAGCAGTCCGCATCCTCACGGATGTTCCTGATCTTTTCAAGGTCCAGCTTTACGCCGTTGCGGTACATCCTTGTCTGAGCCTCGCCCAGCCGCAGTTTCGGAAGCGTATCGAATACACGCTCGATGGGAAGTATCAGCTCCCCGACTCTGCCCTCATCTGCCGCCTTCTGTATCTCATCGAAGGTGTGGCATTCACTGAGGTCAAATCCGCAGGCGCTGTTCCTGACGAGCCCTGTCATAATGCCGCCAACGCTCAGTTTTTCGCCGATATCGTTGATAATGGTGCGGACGTATGTACCCTGACTGCAAGCTATCTCCAGTGCGCCCTCACGGGTCTCAGGGTCATAGCGAAGCACATTCAGAGTGTGTATCTCAGTCTCACGGGGCTGACGTTCGACCTCAATGCCCTTTCTTGCAAGGTCATAAAGGCGCTGACCGTTCACCTGCACTGCGGAATACATGGGCGGTATCTGCATTATCTTTCCTCTGAACTGAGGAAGCACAGCTTCAAACTCGTCAAGGCTCACAGCCCTGTCCGATATCTTTTCCACACTTCCCCACACATCCTGAGTGTCTGAGGTGAAGCCAAGTCTGAAGTCCGCCGTATAGCTTTTCATGGTGACGGGCATGATATCCACAGCCTTTGTGGCATTTCCCACGAACACGGGCAGGACTCCCGTAGCCATCGGGTCGAGAGTTCCGCCGTGTCCAAGTCTTTTCATTTTGAGTATGCCTCTCAGCTTTGCCACCACATCGAATGATGTAAAGTCCTGAGGCTTGTTTACGCAGAGTATGCCGTTCATTAAGCAAGCGCCCTTTCAACTATTTCTACAAGCAGCTTCTTAGCTTCATCCAGGTCGCCGTCAACTGTACAGCCGGCAGCCTTTGCATGGCCGCCGCCGCCAAGATTCTGGCATATCTCGGAAACGTTCACATCATAAGCCGAGCGGAAAGAGCATTTGAATACTCCGTCCTCACGCTCACGCATGAGTATACCAACTTCGGTATCTTCAAGCTGTATGGTAAGGGGAGCAAAGCCTTCCAGCTCTTCCATTGAAACTCCCATTTCCTTCATCATGGCCTGAGTAACGGCAACGATGACCAGCTTTCCGTCCAGTTTCTCCTCCATGAGGTCGGTTATCTTGCTTTCCAGCATAAGTCTGCCTCTGGATTTGACATCGAACATATACCTGTTTATCCTTGAGAAGTTGATGTCATAGCTTCTCATCATTTCCGCAGCTATCTCATGGGCACGGGGTGTGGTGCAGTCGTACTTGAAGCAGCCCGAATCGGTAGCTATGCCGGTATAAAGGCACATAGCGCAGTGCTTGGTCATACGTATACCCATGAATTTCGCAAGATCGTAGATGATCTCGCAGGCGGCTGTGGCGTCGCCGTGGAGAAGGGTCTTCTCCGCATAGTTCTTGTTTGAGATATGGTGATCTATACAGAGCTGTACCTTATCGCCGTATATCTTCTCGTAATCGCCCATGAGCTTTACATCGGCTATATCTACTGCGATAATGGTCTTAGGCTCGAAATCCTCACCTGCGCCCGCACTGGTCAGGAAGGCATATCGCTTAGGGAATTCATCGCTGCATACAACACGGCTGCGAATACCTATCTGTGCGAGTATATCCTTCAGACCGAATCCTGCACCAATGCAGTCTCCGTCGGGATTGCGGTGGGTAATGATAACTGCGTCCTCACAGTTCCTGAGGAAAGTTTCAGCCTCGCTGAAGCCTATATACATAGTGTTCCTCCCTTAAAGCAGATCGTTCAGCTTTTTGCTGATCTCCGCACTTCTCTCGATAGAATTGTCAGCTACGAATGTCAGATCGGGGGCTTTGCGCATTTTGAGCCTGTGGAAAAGCTCACGCTTGATAAAGCCCTCGGCGCTTTTGAGTCCCTTGACGGACTCTTTCGCCTTATCCATGCCCTGAAAACTTGAGACGTAGATCTTACAGTTTGACATATCGCCCGAAAGCTCGGTCCTGACGATAGTAAGCATCTTATCGATCCTCGGGTCCTTGAGTTCCCTCAGGATAGCTGTCATTTCTCTTTTTATATCCTCAGCCATACGGCTGTTCTTGAAATTAGGCATAGTATCCTTTCTCTGACATAGGTCAGATATTCACTGTAAAGCCTCCGCCCTTTGTTTCGGTATGATTATCTGCGGAAGCTTCGTTGTTATCTTCTGTATGTTTCTCCTGATCATTCTGAGACCGGCCTTCCCCATCGGCTTCAATAGTCTCTTCAAAAAATCCTTCGCCGAAGATCTTGTCCGAAAATGCTTCTTCTTCGGCAGTAAGGCTGTAGTTGGGGATATCGTCGTCCCCTTCCTCGCCGTAGTATATATCGGCATAGTTGCCGTATTCGGGTTCGAGCTCCACATCACGGACAGGGCGCTCGATGCCCATAAGATCATCCTGTATGTCCTCCGGATCGTCGATAGGACTGCATTTGCCCAGAAGGATATTCTTCACAGACTGGAAGAAATAGATATCAATCGGGCCGAAATCCTCCCACGCCAGAGCTTCATCACAGTATTGCAGCATATCAGCGTTGCTCATTCTGCTGTTTTCCACTTTGATCCCCCCATATACTTATAGGTCATCGGTCACGGTGCGGGTCATCCCCGCACTTAATGACCGGGATTATACTTATCAGTCTTCACGATACTCCTCGACGATGTAAGTCTCGAAGATATCGCCTTCCTTAACGTCGCTGAACTTTTCAAGGCTGATACCGCACTCGTAACCTTCAGCAACTTCCTTGGCGTCTTCCTTGAAACGCTTGAGTCCTGCGATCTTGTCGTCAGCGATAATGATACCGTCACGTACAACACGAACCTGTGAACCTCTTGTTACCTTGCCGCTCAGGACGTAGCTTCCTGCAACCATACCAACGTTGGATATCTTGTATACCTGACGTACCTCGACTCTGCCCTGTTCAACATCTCTGAACTTAGGAGCGAGCATACCCTTCATAGCGGTCGTGATCTCCTCGATAGCATCGTAGATGATACGGTAGAGGCGGATATCAACACCGTCACGGGCAGCATTTTCAGCAGCAACGGGATCGGGTCTTACGTTGAAGCCGACGATGATAGCGTTTGAAGCGTTAGCGAGCATTACGTCGCTTTCCTTGACAGCACCAACTGCGCCGTGGATAACTCTTACTCTTACCTCGTTGTTGGAGAGCTTTTCGAGTGACTGCTTTACAGCCTCAACCGAGCCCTGAACGTCTGCCTTGACGATGATAGGAAGTTCCTTGATCTCGCCTTCAGCGATCTGGCTGAACAGGTTATCGAGAGTTACCTTGCGGTAAGCGTTGAACTGCTCCTGCTTCTGCTCATGCTTTCTCTGGTCAACGAGTTCACGGGCAAGTCTCTCATCTTCAACAGCGTTGAAAGTATCGCCTGCGCTCGGAACTTCTGCAAGACCTGTGATCTCAACAGGAACGGACGGGCCTGCGCTCTTTACGGTTCTGCCCTTGTCGTTTGTCATAACTCTTACACGGCCGACTGCTGTGCCTGCGATGATAACATCGCCCTGATGGAGAGTACCGTTCTGAACGAGAAGTGTAGCGATAGGGCCTCTGCCCTTGTCGAGTCTTGCTTCGATGACAGTACCCTTGGCAAGTCTGTCGGGATTAGCCTTGAGTTCCTTTACCTCAGCAACGAGAAGAACGTTTTCAAGGAGGTCATCTATACCCTCGCCTGTCTTGGCTGATACAGGAACGCAGATAACGTCGCCGCCCCATTCTTCACATACGAGGTCATACTTTGTGAGTTCTTCCTTGATACGGTCAGGGTCTGCGCCCTCCTTATCCATCTTGTTGATGGCAACTATGATGGAAACGCCTGCTGCCTTAGCGTGGTTGATGGACTCAACTGTCTGAGGCATGATACCGTCGTCAGCGGCAACAACGAGGATAGCGATATCAGTGATATTTGCACCTCTTGCACGCATTGAAGTGAAAGCTTCATGTCCGGGAGTATCGAGGAAAGTGATGTCCTGGCCGTTGATGTTAACCTGATAAGCACCGATGTGCTGAGTGATACCGCCTGCTTCGCCTGCGGCAACGTGAGCGTTTCTGATACGGTCGAGGATAGAAGTCTTACCGTGGTCAACGTGTCCCATAACAACAACTACAGGGCAGCGTGGTTCGAGGTTTGTATCGTCATCGTCAGTATCGTCGATAAGACGCTCCTCAATGGTAACGATAACTTCCTTTTCTACCTTAGCGCCCAGTTCCTCTGCAACGAGAGAAGCTGTATCGAAGTCTATCTCCTGGTTGATGTTAGCCATAACACCGAGACCCATCAGCTTCTTGATAACATCGGTAGCTGTATGCTTCAGACGTGTAGCAAGTTCGCCCACAGTGATAGTATCGGGGATGAGCACCTTGAGCTGCTGCTTTCTTGCACGCTCAAGTTCAAGTCTCTTCAGTTTCTCAGCCTCGCTCTCCTTCTTGGAGAACTGCTGACGGTTTCTCTGAGCGGACTTCTGATTTATCTTCTGCTTCTTTGAAGAATAGTTGTCATTCTTGTGCTTGTTTGAAGCAGCCATCTGGTCGTATCTTTCGTTGTACTTATCGAGGTCAACGTAGCTTCCTCTTGTATCAACGGTACGGCGCTGAGTTGAAGTCTGAGCAGTCTCGGAGCTGAATGAAGCGTTGAACTTGGTTCTCTCGCCTCTGTCCTGAGCCTTTGCGGGTTCAGTCTTCTTCTTATCCTTTTTCTTGTCATGCTTCTTTGGCTGTTCGGCAGTCTTCGGAGCATCTTCCTGCTTTGCAGGCTCTTCCTTCTTAGGCTCAGCCTTCGGAGCTTCCTCCTGCTTTACAGGTTCTTCCTTCTTAGGTTCAGCCTTCGGAGCTTCTGTCTGCTTCACAGGCTCTTCCTTCTTAGGCTCAGCCTTCGGAGCTTCTGCCTGCTTTACAGGTGTCTCCTTCTTTGGCTCTGCCTTTGGAGTTTCTTCCTTCTTCACAGGCGCCTCCTTCTTTGCTTCAGTCTTAGCGGAAGCTGCCGGCTTTTCTGCTTTCTTTGCAGGAGCAGCAGCCTTTTTCTTAGGCTCAGCCTTTGGAGCTTCAGCTTTTTTCGGTTCGGGCTTTGGTTCGTCTTTGGAAGCGAAATACTCATCGAGAGTCTTTACTTCATTTGCCTTGGTGTAGTATTCAAGGATGAAATCCATCTCATCTTCAGTAAGAACTGAAGCTGCTTTCTTCTTATTATCGCCCTTCTTAGCGAAAAGGTCGATAATATTCTGAGACGGGATATTCAGATCCTTAGCTGCGTCGCTTAATTTTATCTTTTTTGCCATAGGCCTTGATTACCTCCATTGTTTAGCCGCATTTTTCATCGGCTGATAATATTCAATTGTACTTTATATCTCAACGCATAATGCAGTTACGATAAAATGATTTTTCGGAAGCCCTCTGCGAAGCCTTTGTCAGTGACCGCAATAATGGCTGTTTCTTTTCCGCAGAGTCTGCCGAGATCGGTTTTTGCAAGGGCTGTGCCGTACACGGGAACGTTGTACTTTTCCCCGATGAACTCAGCCTCCTTGACAGTTTTTGCCGAAGCGTCACAAGCAGTAAGTATGCAGGCGGCCTTTCCGTCCTTCACGGATTCACAGGCGCTGTCGAAGCCTTTTACGGCTTTGCCTGCTCTGAGGCAGATGCCCAGCAGGTCAGATGTTTTCTTCTTCTGATCCGAGTTCATTCATCATCACCTCGTAAACGCTTTCCTCGATCTTGCATGAGAATGATTTTTCAAGCCTTCTTGCTTTTCTTGCCTTGCTGAGACAATCCGTGCTGCGGCAGATATAAGCGCCTCTTCCGGGAGCTTTGCCCTTGAAGTCAAGGCTGATCTCGCCTTCGGGAGACTTTACCACACGGATAAGTTCCATTTTCGGCTTCATCTCATTACAGCCGAGGCACATCCTCATGGGTATCTTTTTCGGCTTCATAATTATTCCTCAGTCTCAGCTGCGGGAGTTTCTTCCTCCTCAGCAGCAGCAGCTGTTTCGGTCTCAGCTGTTTCAGCTTCAATTGTTTCAGCGGCTGTATCAGCAGTTTCCTCAGCAGTCTCCTCATCGCTCTCAGGCTTTTCCTGAACGGGAACAACGAAGTCAGGGCTCATTTCGGGAGCCTCCTCATTTGTAACGCTGTCGAAGCGTGGCTTGATATCGATCTTGAAGCCTGTCAGCTTAGCGGCAAGCTTAGCGTTCTGGCCCTTGTTGCCGATAGCAAGTGAGAGCTGATTGTTGGGAACGATAACAGTGCAGGTCTTTTCCTCTTCGGAAGTAACGATAGTCTTCAGCACCTCAGCAGGAGCAAGTGCTCTTGCGATGAATTCTTCTGTGTTCTCGCTCCATGGGATGATATCGATCTTTTCGCCGTTGAGTTCGTTGACGATAGCGGTGATACGTGAACGCTTTGCACCGATACAAGCGCCTACAGCGTCAACGTTGGGGTCCTTTGACCATACAGCTATCTTTGTTCTTGAACCTGCTTCACGGGAGATGGACTTCACTTCAACAGTGCCGTCGTATATCTCGGGAACTTCAAGCTCGAAGAGTCTCTTTACCAGATCCTTGTGGGTACGTGAGATCTTTACCACAGGCTTCTTGTTCTTGCCGATGATGCCTGTGATGTACACCTTAACGGACTGGCCTTCTTCAAGAGTCTCTCCCGGGATCTGCTCATTGCGGAAGAGATAGAGTTCAGTGCCCTCGTATACCACAGTAACAGTGCCTCTGCCGGGCTCTACCTGTGATACCTTGGCAGTGATACATTCGTGCTCCTTCTGCTCGAACTTGCCCAGCATCTGCTCACGGTTGATCTCTCTCAGGTCGCCCTTGATGGACTGCTTGGCTGAGAGTGCAGCCATTCTGCCAAGCTTTGAGATATCGATCTCCTTCAGGATAGTGCCGCCTACCACAGCATTGGGATCAATGGTCCTGGCAACGTCGATATTGACCTCGTTCTCATCGATAGGATAATCGTCGATGATATCCTGAACTATGAACATTTCAAATTTCTTGGTCTTGGGATCGATCTCAACTCTGATTCTTTCCTCGCTGTGTGGATAAGCTCTTTTAGCAGCCTTCAGCATAGCTGACTTTACCTTTTCGATAAGGAGATCGGTCTCGACGCTGTTTTCTTCTCCGAGAGATTCCAGTGCCTTGAAAAAGGCGTTATTCTTGCTCATTGTTGTTAATTCCTCCAGTACAGATTTATTATGGTTATTGATACTCGGCGCTGTATCAGAAATCAAGCCAAAGCTTTACAACGGATACATCTGCCAGCGGTATTGTCTTTTCGGTGCCGTCCTCTTTTATGACGGTGATGCCTTCCTTGTCTGCGCCGACCAGTTCGGCTCTCATTTCCTTTTCGCCGTCAACGGGCTTGAAGAATTTAAGAGTTACCGTATCGCCCTTGCAGACCTCGAAGTGTTCCTCCTTGACCAGTTCTCTTTCCAGACCTGCCGAACCCACTTCCAGCATATACTGCTGAGGTACGGGGTCAGCTTCGTCAAGGATGTCGCTTATGGGAGCAGTTGCTCTTTCGCAGTCGTCGATACTGATGCCCTCATCCTGATCGATAAAGACTCTCAGGTACCACATGGCGCCTTCCTTTTCATAGCACACATCCCACAGGTAATACCCCAGTTCATCGGTGATAGGCTTTATAAGGTCATAGACCTTCTGCTCTGTTCCGCCGAATTTTTTGAATTTCATGTCCACATCTCCTTTCAAAACGAAAGACCCGAATTTATCGGGTCTTTTACTTTAACTATCATCATGTAATATTATACCACGCTTTTTCGGAAAAATCAAGTGTTTTCGGAAAATTTTTCATACAAAAAGGGATGTTTTTCGCATTGATTTTTTGATGATGCACAATGCATATCCCTGCGGTCTTCCACGCAAATCAATTTTCAAAATAAAATGTCATGTTACGAATGATTTTGTAGGGGCTGCCTTCGGCGGCCCTCCTGATTATTGCAAGGACTGCCAAAGGCAGCCCCTACAAAATATAATTAAATAAACAAAATTGATTTCCGTTGCGTTCTTCATCCCGAACTTGACACAAAGTCAATTTTCCGTTATAATAAATAACATTACTATAAAAAAATACAGGAGAGAAAAATGAATTACAAAAAAGCAATCACCCTCTTTATCTCAGCGCTGACACTTTCTGCCGGCACTTCCGCTATGACCGCCAATGCCGCTGACGGCATTCTCTACGACCAGCATGACGCTAAGTGGAGATAAAATTCGACAAGTATTCAACAACAGCAAGCACTATGGAGTTATCGGGCTGCGGGATATTCTCATTCTGCAATGCCATTTATGCTCTCAACGGAACTATCGCCGATGCTTACGAAGTCGCAGACTGGGCTGTGGATATAGGCGGCTACAGACCCGGTGCAGGCGGTACTTACCGTTACCCCTTCTATCAGCAGGTGGAGGAAGCTTTCGGCGAACGCTACGGTTTCCGTGTTGACGGATACTACACAGGCGCAGTTACCGATGAAGCGCTGATCGAACATCTGAAAAACGGCGGAGTTGCCGTGGTAAACGTTCCGTGGCACTTCATGGCTATCACAGGCTACAACGAAGAAGACGAGACCTACCACGTACTCGAATGCGCTGTTGATATGGAAAAGCGTGGCCTTGAACCCGACAGCTGGGCAACTGCCGAGACAATGAGTACAGGCAGGACCGAAGTCGGCTGGTATGTGCTTCTCAGCGATACAGGCACAAGCGACCGCACTATCCCCGAAAGCCTTGACATCAACAGCGACGGCTTTGTGAATTCTCTGGACACTTCCCTTATTTCCGCAAGATACCACGAAAACGAAACAGGTGATCTTACATCTGCTTTCGGTATGAACGATGATATAAGAAACGCAATAGATGAGTTTGCGGATATTGACCATGACGGTGTTATAACTCAGCGTGACTCAAGAGTGCTTCTCAGCTGGATAAAGGATATGAACACAACAGGCGATATCAACTGCGACAACATAATCGATGCCCGTGACGCTTCGTCCATCCTCAGCTACTACGCTTACGTTTCAGCAGGCATAACCGATGAGGACAACGCAGGCTACAACGACGGTGTGGCTATCCTCGGAGATTTCAACAGCGACGGTGTTATTGATGCCCGTGATGCTTCCGATATACTCACTCTTTACGCTCAGAATTCCATATAATTTCTATATATCTTGAAATTCCCGTAAAGTTGTGATATAATCACATTGTAGGACACGTCTTTCTTTATGATAGGAGGATTCTTTATGGGGAACGAACAGAATTTAGAATACGGCGATGTCATCCGTGTAAACAGAGGCATCTACTATCACTACGGCATCTATGCCGATAACAGGACCGTTTATCAGTACGCCGCAAGAGGCGAAAACGAAATAAACGGCAATGCAACAGTTCATATCACTACTCTTGAAAAATTCGCAAAGGGCGGAACTGTTCAGAAACTGGATTTTTCCAATCTGCTTATGTCCAGAAAGGTCACCGTGCTGGAAAATGAAAGCAGCGAACTGAAGTTCAGAAGTGCCTCGGAGTATCTCGCTTACGTCAAGCAGATATGCAAGGCACTGGCTATCGACCCTGTGGAGTTTTTCAGGATAGTTAAAGCTATCAGGAGCGATTATAAGCTTTACACTCCGAAACAGACCATCGCAAGGGCGGAAAGCAGACTTGGCGAGGCTTCTTATAATCTGGCGCTGAACAACTGCGAAAGCTATGCGATGTGGTGCAAAACGGGAGTGAATATCTCCTATCAGACACTGAGCGTCCTTTTCCTTATGGGACCGCTTTTCCCTGAGCTTGCACTTTCACGCTATGCAATGACGGCATATTCGCTGTTGACTATCAATTTCGCAGCACTTCCGTCAGTTGTGGCAAACAGAGTAGCTACAGATATAGCTTATCTGAAAGACCTGTTTCCGTCAAAGGATAACGAATGATAAATGAGGGGTGAGTTCCGCTCGCCCCTCATATTTTTGATACTCTGTAGGGGCCGCCTTTGGCGGTCCTTTTTATTTATCATTGGAAAAATTGCATATATTCCGAAGGTGCACAATGTGCGCACCTACAAGCCAAACGTTACATATAACTAAAGGGCTGCCAAAGGCAGCCCCTACATATTATATCCGTTGGTATACGGTTTTCACGGGCGGATGATATCCGTCCTTACATTTTTATTTCTCAGAATTGATGAACATATCATAGATACGGCGGATAGCCTCGGGGAGGTCGTTCTCGCTTACACCGATGATAACGTTAAGCTCGCTTGAACCCTGATCGATAAGCTTAACATTGATGCGTGCATGAGCCATTGAAGCGAAGATACGAGCAACTGTACCTCTTGTGTTCTTCATTCTGCGTCCAACTACAGCCAGCATAGCGATTCCGTCCTCTAT
>CADBAC010000004.1 GCA_902792495.1 Ruminococcus flavefaciens
AGCAGGCTGATTGGGCTGAACAGGCTGCTGCCATCCCCATCCGGGATTCTGCTGGCCACTGCCCTGATTGTATACATTTCCCAGTACATAGATGCCCTTTTCCGCATCGAAAAGGTTGTCGGGATCTGTTACAAGTGAGACTACCTTCATGCTTTTGTAATAAGAAGAAGCTGTAGTTCCGACGAAATATGTCTTTGTAGCAACAGGACTTATCCTGCCCTGTGAATCAACAGCTATGGCACGAACAACTGCTGCCTTGTCGATAAGTTCCTTCGGAGCGGCAACATTGTTTGTAGAGATATCCCTTCTCATGCTGAGACGGTTCTCTGTATTTGTCATATCGTCGATCCTGATGGGAGCGGTATACTGATCCGATTCTGTAGTAGGATCGCTTCCGTCAGTTGTGTAGTAAACAGTAGTACCCTGCGGTACTGATATAGTAAGGTCAAAGCCGCTGTTGTAGAAGCCGCTTTCCTGTGAAAATTCCGGTTTCTTTACTGCATTGCTGCCCTCGGGAGCGGTATTTGCAGCCTTTGGAGTAGCGCTCAGCACGAAGAATTCACTTGCGCCGTCGGGGTAGCGTCCGAAAGAAGCATCCGAAGCCAGCGGATCAACTGTTACATTGTCAGCAGCAGCACCGCCTTTATCGGTAAGTATAAGAGTCTCTCCGCTTGCAGAAAGTCCGAAGGGAGCAATAGATGTATTGTTAAGTCCTGCATCACCGTCGCAGAAGACAATGATATGTCCGTTAGCAGGAACAGAAGTGCCCTGCGGGAAAGTGAAGCGGTAAGGATTTGAGTCCTTGTCGGAAAGTCCCCATCCGCTGATATCAACAGCTGACGAGGAGTTGTTGAAAATTTCCACCCAATCGTAGAAGCCTCCGTCGGGGGCAGGATAGGTGGTGTTCTTTGTACAAACCTCATTGATAGTAATGCTGCCTGCTGCCGATACCGGGACAGCAGGAATGAGCCCTGCAAGCACAGCAAAGCTGAACACGCCTGCAGCGGTCCTTCTGAAAAATTTTTTCATGTTTTTCCCTCACATTCATTTTAATATTCCCATTTCCGTTCTCTGTATTTATCATTTTCTCAATTCTGATTGTTTTTATATTTATCATCCTCAGATCAGTTAAACACGAGAAAATGAACATAGTTTTCTGTAATTCTCTATTATGAGTATAACACCCTGACGAAAAAAAGTCAACAGATTCCGCTTAAATCAGCAAAAATTGAGGATTACGCAAATCTTGCTGTTGCTCAGGAGGAGCATTATCCATATCAAAAAAGAGCCTGCGGATCTCTCCGACAGGCTCCCCTCCGCTTTATTTAAGTTCCTCGTTCACAGTCTGTGTGATATTGGGCTTTCCGCCCTCCTCAACAGGAGTCTGGTTCGGAACAAGACGCTCTGCATTCGGATCATACTTGAGTATGAGTTCCTTGACCTTTTCATCTCTTGTAAGATTATAGGTCATCTTCATTGCCTGAAGAGCGTTCGGGATGTCCTTCTCACCGAGGTAGTGAACCGAAAGCTGTGCACAAACAGATACTACGTCCTCGTTAGGGCCGAATTCGATATCATACTTCTTCATTGCCTCAACGATCTGCTCACGCTCAGGACGTACTATCGGACTGCCTTTCTTATTGGCAAGTGCCTGCATTTCGTAAGGTATCATAGGATGAGGTGCGAAAATAACACTTGCTGTATAGAAAGCAGCAGCGTCATCGTACTCGCCCATGTCTGTAAGAATGTATCCCATATTAGCGTAGCATCTTGCGATAGCTACAGGTGAAGAAGCGAGTTCGAGAGTTTTCTTTGTGGTCTCGATGACCTGACGCTTGTTCTTGAGAAGCTTGTACACCTCTGCAAGTTCAAAGTAAGGTCCGCAGTCCACAGGATTGTACTCTATTGCCTTTTCAAGTACAGGTATAGCGTCAAGAGGCGAACCTGTCTCTACTAACAGATAAGCATAAGAAGTGATATACTCTGCGAAATCGAAAGGAGTACGGTTCAGCACCTGCTCAGGCTTGAACTTGAGCTGGTAGAAATTATCCTCAAAAGGATTTCTCAGCGATACGAACTTTGACTTTTCAGTCTGAGGATAATCAGTGATTATCTTCTTATAGAGCTTTTCTGCTATCGGCTTTGCTTCGGTGATCTTCTTATCGTTGATAAGCTTTACAACTTCATCATAGATCTCATTGAGCGGTCTGCCGTCGATCTGAGTAAGTCTTTCTATCTCGTCCTTCTGGTTCTGAGGCATATTCTCAAGTATGAGCGTACCAGCGGCTTCGATGCCCTCAGCGTTGCCCTCCTTGATGAATCGCTCTGTTTCCTTTTTCAGGAATGCCGCATTCTCTTCGGGAGAATCACCCAGTTTGCTTCTGAGTTCTTCAAGTATATCTTTCTTTGCCATGGAATAGTCCTCGTTTCTCTTTTTATTATGCTAAGCGCCGCAAAGCCAGTGCTTCAGGTCTTGCGGCGCTGTTTTATATGGTTGTGTCAGGGGATCAATATCCGCCTCTCTTAGCCATTTCCTTCTTGAATTTAGCTTCGATCTTCTCCTGCTTCTTGTAAGCCTTGAGTTCTGACTTAGTCATAGCACGGGGATCTCTCTGCTGCTGTGAAGGTGTATTTCTGAACTGAGGAGGTACAGGTCTGCGGTTAGCCTGAGCTGTAGGTCCCTTGTATTCGCTGAATGCTGTAACTGTCTTTTCCTTCTGAGCTTCTGCCTGAGCAGCAAGAAGTCTCTGCTTTGCCGAGTCGTCGCCCATTGTGGAGAGAACGTCCTCAACCGATGAAAGGATAGGAGTATTTGCTCTCAGACCCTGTGTATCGATAAGGTTCTTGTCTGCGTACTCCTTGGAGCTTGCGATAGCATTGATGAATGCCTGTGAAGTCTGCTTAGCGTGAGGATGAACAGCGATCTTTGATACGTTTGCCTTCGGAGCGCCTGTATTGGCAACGGGACGGCGTGGTACAACGGGTCTTGGCTGAACAGGCTGAGCTGCGAAGTTCTGCTGAACGGGAGCAGGTGCAGGCTGTCCTTCGATAGGAGCGAAGATAGGCTGACCGTTGGGATCGAGACCTGTCATTCTCATCTGTATGTAGTTATAGACAGGCTGGCCGTTCTGGTCATAACCTGCAAGCTGCGGAACAGAGATGATCTGAGGATGCTCGGGAGCTGCCTGCTGAACAGGTGCTGCCTGAGGCTGTACAGGAGCGGGCTGCTCCATTGTCTGCTGAGGTGCAGCGCTGATCTCCTCGGGCTCCTCCTTGAAGAGGTCTGCCTTTGGTGCAGGAGCAGAAGGAGCTGCCGGTACCTCGGGAATATCGAACAGATCGTCAAGTCCGAGAACTTCGGGCTTGTCATTTGAAACTGAAGGTATCTCAGCTGTGATGTCCTCGAATACGGGAGCTGCATTCTGTACGGGAGCAGCGATGTCATCTATAACAGGTGTGCTCGGAACAGGAGCGATATCCTCGAATACGGGAGCGCTGTTCATTCCGTAAGGAGCAGATGGCTGAGGTACTGAAATATCGTCTAAAACAGGAGGAGCTGCAGGTGCGCTCTGCTGAGGTGCAGGCTGCGGAACTCCGCCGAATATCTGGTCTGCAACAGAATCCCACTGATTAGCATTGCCCATGCCCTGTGCAGGCTGTGGTGCAGGTGCAGCTGAGAATCCGTTGTCAGCAGGTGCATTATTGCTGAAAGCAGGTGAAACAGGTACGCCCTGTGAAGCAACATTCTCTACAGAGAACATAGAGAGTATGTCGTCAACATTGTCGATAACAGGGGACTGTGCAGGCTGCGGTGCAGGCTGAACGGGCTGCTGCATCATTGGCTGAGGTGCAGGCTGTGCAGGTGTATTTGCTGAAGGTACAGCGAACTGTGCAAGGAAATCATCCTGTACAGCAGGCTTTTCTTCTGTTTCGGGCTTCTGGAAAGCGAACTGTGATGCGAAATCATCCTGCTTCGGCTCTTCAGCGACAGGCTTGTTGATAGCAAATGCTGCAAGGCTGTTGTCGATAGCAATGCCTGTTCCCGGGATAGTCTTTGCAGGTTCGGGCTGAGGCTGAGGCTGAACAGGCTGAGTATTCTGCACGGGAGGAGCCTGTGGAGCAGGCTGGTTAGTTCCGGCAGGAGGAAGTCCGTATCTTGCTCTCTGCTCATCCTGACGGATCTGCTCGGGTGAACGTGTTATCTTTGCTGTGGTATTGCCGAGCGGAACGATACCCTCATCGTCCATGCCCATTTTTGCACGCTGCTTCTCTTCCTTGAGAAGACGTGACATTTCTTTCTTGTCGGCTTTTATCATTTTCTTTGCAAGGCTTGCCTTGCACTTTTCACAGGTGATCTCCTTCAGGTCGGTCATTCTTCCGATCCTTCTGTAAACTGTGACATTCTCGCCTCTGAGCAGGTTGATACCGCAGCCGGTCTTTTTATCGTTGTCGGTTCCGTGTACTTCCTTGCTGTTTGAAGCAGTTACCAATGTGATATCCATAATCCTCTCC
This sequence comes from Ruminococcus flavefaciens, assembly GCA_902792495.1. Lineage (GTDB taxonomy): Bacteria > Bacillota > Clostridia > Oscillospirales > Ruminococcaceae > Ruminococcus > Ruminococcus flavefaciens_Z. Next base: position 4,513 of record CADBAC010000004.1, read on the forward strand.
CAACTTGCGGCGGTGCCGCATTTCCGCTTTTCGGCAGCGGAAAGCCGATTTCACGGGTCGCATATCAGCCCTGAAAAGTCGGGCATAAGCATGGGAAGCGGTTATACGGTGCAGCTGAAGGCACTGTGTATAATGAGAGCCGCTCGTTCACGCATTATCTTATGCGATTATTCACACTAATATTATACATGATATTTCAAAAAAAATCAACACCTTCTCAAAAAATTCCACGAAAAATTATACCCATTTTAAAATTTTCAGTAAAAATAACAAATCGTTATTGATTTTTTTGTCAAAAACAGCACAGCATTGTGAACCGTTAATGTATACATCATATGTTTTTCACGTTTTTCCTCCACTTAATGTCGATTTTTCATGCCTTTCCGTTCACTGGTAAAATGCACAAATTCACAGCGAAAAGAAAGTGATTTTCCAAAACCGCAAAAATTATTGAGAAAATAATCATTTTTCTCTTGCATTATCTGCTGATTTGTTGTATTATTAATAGTGTATTGGTTTGTGAAATACAGACCCAACTTCTTAAAGGAGGAATAATGTGAAACTCGTTTCAGTAGTAGTACCGTGCTATAATGAACAGGAGGTTCTCCCCATGTTCTATGAGGAGATAACAAAGGTCACAGGACAGATGTCAAAAACCTATCCCGAACTCACTTTTGAATACCTCTTCATCAACGACGGTTCAAAGGACAAGACTCTTGAGATACTCCGCTCTCTCGCAGAAAATGACAGCAGAGTCAGATATATCTCATTTTCAAGAAATTTCGGTAAGGAATCAGGTATGTACGCAGGCCTGAAAGGTGCCAAGGGCGACTATATCGTCGTTATGGACGCAGACCTTCAGCATCCCCCCGCTTTCCTGCCTGAGATGTACAGCTATGTGAGAAACGGCGAATACGACTGCGCTACAACAAGGCGTGTCAGCCGTAAGGGCGAATCAAAGATACGCTCGGCTTTCGCAAGACTGTTCTATAAAATAATGAATAAGATCTCACAGACTGAGATAGTGGACGGCGCTCAGGATTTCCGCTTCATGACAAGACAGATGGTGGACGCTATCCTCGATATGACAGAGTACAACCGCTTCTCAAAGGGTATATTCAGCTGGGTGGGCTTCCACACACGCTATATCGAATACGAGAACGTTGAAAGACCTGCCGGCACTACCTCATGGTCGTTCTGGGGACTCTTCAAGTATTCACTGGAAGGCATCATGGCTTTCTCGACTGCTCCCCTTGCTATAGCTTCAATGCTGGGTATACTTACCTGCGCTATAGCTTTCATCCTCATTATTATAACGATCATCAAGAGCCTTCTCGGACTCAATGATTCTCCTGACGGATACCCGACTATCATCTGCCTGATATTCCTTTTCAGCGGACTTCAGCTCTTCAGCACAGGTATCCTCGGACAGTATCTCTCCAAGACTTACCTTGAGACCAAGAAGCGCCCTGTGTTCATCACAAAGGAGACAGAGGAGATATACCTCAGCAGAAAGAAAGAAGCCGAAGCTTCCGGGAAAAAGGACTGATATCAGGAGGTGCGGCTTGATTGAATAAGCATATGAAGCTTCTGTTTTCCGCACTCTTCATCATTGTCATCGTCCTTGCCGTTGCTATCACACGCTTCTTTTCCGATACGGGAAAAAACACCTATGAAGGCGGCGCTCAGTCTGTAATCGCAAAAAAACTCAGCACCGATGACAGCGGCAACTTCCTGTTTCAGGATACCGCAGGCAAATACGGCCTTGCAGACATCAGTGAAAGAGTGACTGTTTCTCCCGAATGGGATAACCTCTCTTTCGCAGGTCCGGGGCTGTGTATTGCGGAAACACAGATCAAGGGCAGCAAGCTGCTCGGCTGTATCGACTATGAGGGAAATGCAGTCGTGCCTTTTATATATGACAGTATAGAATCCCACACTATTAACGATCTGAAATTCTATACCGCCACCGCTCACTCAGACGGTTCATGCGTTATATATAATAATGATCTCACCCCTGCTTTCACAAGATCATGGGTTTCCTTTGAAGCAGAAGGCAACGAGGTAACCCTTACCACAGACAAGGGCTCTTACATTTACTCAGTAAGCAAAAACGGATTCGCTCTCAAAAATGCCGTAGTCCACGGCAAAGCGGATACCTCTGAATACAAAATAGACATCACCAGCAAGCTCCTGCTCTCGAAGCTGAGCGTTTCAATGCTGGAAATAATGTCGGAAAACGCAGGCAGATATATACGGTATGCATTCTCCGAAGATGAGACTGTCCTTGCAGACATACCGCATTCGGACAATGCTGTATTCACTCCGCTCTTTCCCGATGACCCTCAGCTGGTCTCGAAACGCCTGAGAGGAGTGCCCGATATCTTCCTCTATTCCACCCGTTCAGATGACGATATACCGCATTTTGCAGTTGCCGTCACTGCGGATACCGAGCTTACCTATCACGACGATAACGGAAAGCTCAGCCATATGAATGAGAAATACAAAGCGGTTATCGAATTCTGCGGCGGCTCGGCAGGCGAACTCAAAGCCCTTTCAGGCGGCTTTGAAGCCATAAGGCCTGAATATCCGCCTCCGGAGCCCGAACATCCTCCCATCAGCGAACAGGCCGCCGGTGAAAACGGCTACACTTCGGGAGGCACCGCATCTCCTGCCATTGAAGATAATTCCGATGGCAGCAGCATATTACAAAAAGGAGAACAAGAAAATGTCTAAAAAAGTTGCAGTTATCATGGGAAGCGACAGCGATTTCCCTGTTGTTAAATCAGCTCTCACAGAGCTTAAAAAGTACGGCGTTGAATTTGAATGCCGTGTAATGAGCGCTCACAGAACTCCCGCAGAAGCTTGTGAATTTGCTTCAAACGCAAGAGCAAACGGCTTCGGTGCTATCATCTGTGCCGCAGGTATGGCCGCTCACCTTGCAGGTGTTGTTGCAGGCCACACAACTCTCCCTGTTATCGGTATCCCTATGAAGTCAAAGGCTCTCGAAGGTGTCGATGCTCTTCTCGCTACAGTTATGATGCCTCCCGGAGTACCTGTTGCTACTGTTGGTATCGACGGCGCTAAGAATGCAGCTGTACTGGCTGTTCAGATGCTTGCCATATCAGATGAGGCTCTCGCCGAGAAGCTTGCTGCCGAGAAGAAGGCTATGGCTGACGGCGTTATCGCTAAGGACAAGGCTTTACAGGAGCAGATCGCTGCACTGTAATTTTCCTCAGGAGGATGATCTATGACACCACAGGAAAGAAAACAACGCACCGAAAACATACTCAGAGAAAAAGGTATCAGCTTCTTTGACGGCCTGCCGATGACCGAATCAGCAGATCAGGTAAAACTCAAGGATTTCGATACCGTTTGCAGAAGAGCCGTTGCCGCTCTGCTGTGTACGCAGATGGCTATCGAGCTCAACGAGAACAACACCGAAAATGCAGGAAGATTCGCAAATCTCATCGCTTACTTCGATGTGAACAAGTCGCTGAACGCCAGGGAATCCAAACTTTTTGACGGCACTGCAACAAAGCAGGATATAACCGATATCGTCTGGGAATACGAATGCTACTGGGCTCTGGTATGGGCTCTGGGTCTCATTGATGATATCAGCGATGCAAGCGATATCTGTGACTGCCGCAAGGCTATACAGTTCGTTTCAAAATGCGAAGGTCTAGATGACTTCAAGTCAAAGTGCAGTCTCCGCAGCGCTGACGAAATACTGGATATGCTGGATCTTTACTACCGTTATCACTGGGCTGTTGTTCAGCATCAGCACGTTGACCCGAACTGCTCTGTCGGCGATCTGAACGGTGAAGTCGTTTTCGAGCGCAGACGTGGTCTTGAATGGCTCATCTGCGATACTGCGGACTGGCATGACATCTCCCTGCATACATAATATGGATAGATTTACTGCTCTTCTTTTTGACCTTGACGGAACTCTTACAGACTCCGCTGAGGGCATAATCAACTGCATGAAACACGCTCTTACCGCTATGGGACGTGAGATCCCCGACGATATGAACCGCTTTCTCGGTCCGCCGCTTTATGAGTCTTTCGATAAATTCTGCGGAATGAACGAGGAGGAGGTCCTCGAAGCGGTAAGGATATTCCGTGAAAGATACAGCACTGTCGGCCTTTTCGAGAACCGTGTCTACGACGGCATCCCCGAAATGCTGGAACGTCTCAGTCAGGGCGGCAAACAGCTCTATGTAGCCACAAGCAAGCCTGAAGTCTACGCAAAGCGCATACTGGACAAGTTCGGGCTTTCATGGTATTTCCCAGTTATCGGCGGTGCTGATATAAACGGCACACGCAATAACAAATGGGAAGTCATCGAGTACGTTCTCGCCCGGGCAGGCATCACCGACAGGAGCGGCGTACTTATGATAGGCGACCGCAGACAGGATGTGCTGGGGGCTCATAAAACAGGGCTGAAATGTCTCGGCACTCTCTGGGGCTACGGTCCCATAGAAGAACTTACTGAGGCAGGTGCGGACTTCATCGCACATACGCCGCAGGAAGCCGCTGATATGCTGCTCGGAAAGGAATGATAGCTATGTTCGGAAAAAACGAAGAAAAAACATACGATGAAAAGCCCAGGAAAAAGGAAAAGCCAAAGCCACGCTTCATTATAAAGAATGACGAATATGCAGGCCCTTATCACCTGACGGTCATCGTTGATACCGAAACAGGTGTGAACTACCTTGTTTCCGACGGCAACATCACCGAACTGAAAGGCAGCGACGGCAAGACTGTCATTGATCCTTTACCCGTACAGTAATCAGATTACAATTTCCGCAAAGAAGCGGAGTTGCATATATACGGTAATTTACCGCAATTTTTAATATCTCAGGAGGAATTTAAAAATGGAAAACATCGAAAAAAAGGAACAGCTCTATGAGGGCAAGGCTAAGAAAGTCTATGCTACAAACGATCCCGACCTCGTTATCGTTGACTACAAGGATGACGCTACCGCTTTCAACGGCGAAAAGAAGGGTACTATCGCAGGCAAGGGTGTCATCAACAACAAAATGACAAACTTCATGTTCAAAATGCTCGAAAAGGAAGGCGTTCCTACTCATCTCGTTGAAGAGATCAGCGACCGTGAAACTATCGTAAAGAAGGTCTCCATCGTTCCTCTTGAAGTTATCATCAGAAACGTTGCAGCAGGCAGCTTCTCAAAGAGAATGGGCGTTGAGGAAGGCAAGCAGCTCCTCTGTCCTATCCTTGAATACAGCTACAAGAACGACGACCTCGGCGATCCTTTCATCAACGATTACTATGCTCTCGCTCTCGGTATCGCTACAAAGGAAGAACTCGACACTATCGCTAAGTACGCTTTCAAGGTAAACGAGTTCATGGTAAAGTTCTTCAAGGGACTCAACATCGACCTCATCGACTTCAAGATCGAGTTCGGTAAGACTTCAGACGGCACTATCATCCTCGCTGATGAGATCTCTCCTGATACCTGCCGTTTCTGGGACAGCACTACTCACGAAAAGCTTGATAAGGACCGTTTCCGCAGAGATATGGGCGGCGTAGAAGAAGCTTATCAGGAAATCATGAAGAGACTTATGGGAGAATAATTGTATGGGCGGTTTTTTCGGTGCAGCTTCTAAAAACGACTGCGTGACAGACGTTTTCTTCGGTACTGACTACCACTCACACCTCGGCACACGCAGAGGCGGTATGACTTCATATTCAGAAGACTGCGGATTTCAGAGAAATATCCACAGTATCGAGAATTCTCCTTTCAGAACCAAATTTGAAAATGACGTTGTAAGGATGAAGGGCAAGCTCTGTATCGGATGTATCAGCGATACAGACCCACAGCCTATCCTCGTTCGTTCAAAGATGGGACTTTACGCTGTATGTTCAGTGGGTATCATCCGCAATGCCGATACTCTTGTTGATGAACTTCTCGAAAAGGGATGTGCCAACTTCGAGACAATGAGCAGCGGAAAGATAAACTCAGGCGACCTCATCGGCGCTCTCATCGCTCAGAAGGACAACTTCGTTGACGGTATCCGCTACGCTCAGAGCAAGATAGAGGGTACTATGTCACTTATCATTCTCACTAAGGACGGCATCATCGCTGCCCGTGACGAATTCGGAAGGCTCCCTATCATCATCGGCAAGCGCTCCGACGGCTACTGCCTCTCGACCGAGTCTTTCGCTTTCCAGAAGCTGGGTTACACAACTTACAAGGAGCTTGCGGCAGGCGAGATAGTAAAGCTTACTGCTGACGAATGTCAGGTAATGGCTGAGGGCGATCCTTCAAAGATGAAGATATGTACCTTTCTCTGGACCTACTACGGCTACCCGAATGCTGTATACGAAGGCGTGAACGTTGAAGTCATGCGTACACGCAACGGCGAGATAATGGCCGAAAACGATATCAACGCAGGCAGACTTCCCGATGTTGACTATGTCTGTGGAGTTCCCGATTCAGGTACTCCTCACGCTATCGGCTATGCTAACCGCAGCGGTATCCCATTTGCACGTCCGTTCATCAAGTATACTCCCACATGGCCGAGAAGCTTCATGCCTACAAACCAGAGCATGAGAAATCAGGTAGCTAAGATGAAGCTCATTCCTGTTCATGAACTTATCGAAGGCAAGCGTCTCCTCTTCGTTGACGACAGTATCGTAAGAGGTACTCAGATGAGAGAGACCGTTGAGTTTCTCTATGAGAACGGCGCTAAGGAAGTACATATGCGTTCTGCTTGTCCTCCTATCATGTACGGCTGCAAGTACCTCAACTTCTCACGCAGCCATTCAGAGCTGGAGCTTATCGCAAGACAGATCATCGACGAATTTGAAGGCGCTGAAGGCGTTAAGTACCTCGCTGAGTACAGCGATACAAATACCGAAAGAGGCAGACGTATGCGTGATGAGATATGCCGCAGACTCAAGCTCACTTCACTGGAATTCCAGTCGCTCCCGGGCAAGGTAAAGGCTGTGGGACTTCCACAATGTCAGCTTTGTACTTATTGCTGGGACGGAAACGAATAAATCAATTCGTAATTCATAATGCGTAATGCGTAATTATTGTGTTCGCTTTGCTCACATTTTTAATTTGTCTGCCGTCAGGCAGACACCGCAATTACGAATTACGAATTAAGCATTACGCATTAAAAAAATATGGAGGATTTTTATATGAACAACAGTTTTTCCGAAAGCTACAAGAAGGCAGGCGTTGACGTAACCGCAGGCTACAAGTCAGTTGAGCTTATGAAGGAGCATATCGCCCGCACTATGATAAAGGGCGCTCTCTCAGGCATCGGCGGATTCGGCGGTCTCTTTGAGCTGGATATGACAGGTATCAATAAGCCTGTTCTCGTATCAGGCACTGACGGCGTCGGCACTAAGATCAAGATCGCTTTCATCATGGATAAGCATGATACTGTAGGTATCGACTGCGTTGCTATGTGCGTCAACGACATCATCTGCTGCGGCGCAAAGCCACAGTTCTTCCTCGACTATATCGCCTGCGGCAAGAACTATCCCGAAAAGATAGCTACTATCGTTTCAGGTGTCGCTGAGGGCTGTGTACAGGCAGAATGCGCTCTCATCGGCGGTGAAACTGCTGAACATCCGGGCCTTATGCCTGAGGATGAATACGACCTTGCAGGCTTCTCAGTAGGCGTTGTTGACAAGGACAAGATCCTCCAGCCCGATACACAGAAGGCAGGCGATGTACTTATCGCTATCAAGTCAAGCGGTGTACATTCAAACGGCTTCTCTCTCGTAAGAAGCGTTTTCGATGTAAACGAGCAGAACCTTTCCATGCATTTCGATGACCTGGGCGCTACTCTCGGCGAGACTCTCCTCACTCCTACACGTATCTACGTTAAGGCTGTGATGAGCCTCCTTGACGCTGTAAAGGTAAAGTCCATCTCACACATCACAGGCGGCGGTTTCTATGAGAACATCCCACGTTCACTTCCAAAGAACCTTGCTGCAAAGATCGAAAGAAACGCTGTTCAGGTACTCCCTATCTTTGATCTTATCAAGAGAACAGGCGATATCCCTGAGCGTGATATGTTCAATACATTCAACATGGGCGTAGGTATGATCGTTTCCGTAGACAAGAACGATGCTGACAAGGCTGTTGCCGCTATAAAGGCAGCAGGCGAGGATGCTTACATCCTCGGCGAGCTCGTTGAATCAGAGGAAGGCGTTATCATCTGCTGATGCATTGAGGTGTCAGGGGCAGAGCTCCTGCCGCTGACACCTTTCCCTTTTCCACGAAGGAGTGGTATATGTGAAAAGCAAGAATTTCGTATTATCGCTTATCGCTGCGGCTGCTGTATGCTTATCACCTGCATACGCCTTTGCCGCTTCATCCATCTCCATGGATTACTGTCCCGATGAGGTCATTGACTGCTTTGATGTAATCGCCGCCCGTAAGCAGGGTGCTTCAAAGGATGAACTGCGCAAGGTGCAGGATTTCGTCCTCGGCAAAAAAGTAAAAACAGACAGCGGTACGTCCTCATCGTCATATGTCCCCGATGAAGTCCCTATAGACGAAAGCTGTATCCTCGAACCAAAGGGTACGGTACATACAGGCGAGGGTACTTTCTACGGAGGCGGATACACAGGCGGTCATGCCATGCTTGACCCTGTTTCCCATGACTACTGGATAGTCGCCATGAACCATTCCGATTACAACGAAGCCCAGCTTGCAGGCGCTTATCTTGAAGTTACAGGCGAACTGGGTACCATAAAAATGCTGGTAACAGACGAGCTCCCCGAAGGCAAAAAAGGCGACCTCGACCTGTATACCGATGCTTTTCCGCTTATTGCTCCCGTAGAAAAAGGCAGAGTCCCCGTTAGCTGGAAGATAATCCCGCTGGACAGCGCCGAGGATGCTCCCATCTCCTTCAAATACAAGGAAGGAAGCACCGAATTCTGGTGCGGTGTCCAGGTAAGAAATCACCGATATCCCATCACTAAGCTGGAATATCTGGATGAAAACGGAGACTTCGTTGAAATACCAAGACGTCCCTACAATTACTTTGAATCCCGTGACATGGGCAAAGGACCGTTTACCTTCCGCATTACGGATATCTACGGTCAGGTCATTATCGATAAGGACATCCCCCTGTCTTACGACGATACAGAGATAATCCCGGGACACGTTCAGTTCCCCGAATAATATCCATCTTACTATAAAACAGGTAAAAGATCATGAAAGTTGATATTACTGATATTTTATGGGCGATAACGTCCATGTTCATCGTCGGCTGGTCATACAGCCACGGATGGCTTATCTACGGAATAGTTCTCATCTATGTCATTATGGCGGTCATCTTCTTCTTTCACATTGCAAGAAAAAGAGCTACCCTTTCAAGAGGTATCTCCGCTTTTGCAACTGTCAAGGAATATCATGAAAAGGACAAGGGACAGCATTACTATCCCGTAGTCACTTATACCACAGAAGAAGGCCGTAAGATCACTTCAACATACACAGTTCAGGACAGAAAAAAACGCTATGAGATAGGAGAAGAGGTCATGGTGTGCTATGATCCCGATGATCCCGTTTTCTTCTATTTTCCCGAACGTGAAGGCGATATGACCAAGGAATACACTGTTTTCATCGTTGCAGGAGGTATTGCTGCCGTTATCCTGCTCATAATCGCACAGTTCATATGAAAGGAGTTTACTGAATGGCTTTTTTCATAACGCTCGGTGCTCTGCTTATCCTCATAGGCGCTCTTATCTGCCGAAGCTACCGCATAAAATATGCAAGATACAAAGGCGTTACCGCTGAAGTCCTCGGCTACCGCTCGGATTTCCGTATGCACGGCGATGAGGAAGTGGAATACTACTGCGTTGTAGTAAACTATAATAACAACGGTGAGGATGTCCGTGCGGACCATGACGGATACGTTCCTGCCGATACTGTTACCGTTCAGAGAGGCGACAGCGTATCGGTTAGGATAGACCCTATGGTCCCCGATAAATTCCTTTTCACCGACGAGATAAAGGGTACTTCCTCTTTCGGCTCAGGCCTTGTTATCGGCGGAGCGCTGACTGTGGTTTTCCACCTTTTATCCGAACTGCTGTTCAAATAATGGAGGTCTGACTTAATGAAAAATATAGTTGTGCTCGTTTCGGGCGGAGGTACTAATTTACAGGCACTTATAGATGCCGAGAAAAGCGGTATCATCAAGGGCGGAAAAATAACCTGCGTCATCGCTTCAAAGGACGGCGTTTACGCTCTGGAACGTGCTAAAAATAACGATATCCCCACAAGAGTCATCCCACGCAAGGAGTACTCAGACAGCGTAAGCTACAGCAAAGCTATCCTTGAAGCTCTCAATGATGAGAAAGCCGACCTTGTGGTGCTTGCAGGCTTCATGACAATTCTCGATGAATGCGTCACAAAGGCATACGCTTATAAGATAATCAACGTTCACCCTGCACTTATCCCGTCATTCTGCGGCGAAGGCTACTACGGACTGAAAGTCCATGAAGCCGCTCTCGCTTACGGTGTAAAGGTCAGCGGTGCTACAATTCATTTCGTCAACGAGAAAGCAGATGCAGGTGCTATCATCCTTCAGGGCACTGTTGAAGTGCAGAAGGACGATACCCCGGAAGTTCTCCAGAGACGTATCATGGAAAATGTGGAGTGGAAGCTTCTTCCGAAGGCTGTATCACTTTTCTGTCAGGACAGGATAGAGATAATATAATATGAATAAAGAAACAACCAATTCCCATAAAGGTGCAGCCGCTCTGCTGTTTCTGCTTACCCTTCCTTTCGTTGTCATTTTTTCGGATAGCGAATATAAATTCGTACTTGCTCTGGTGATAATAACTGCGCTGGCATTGGCCTGTCTTTTCGTAAAAGAAGGATTTATCGCCAATGACAGCGGCATAACATTCTGGAAATGGTGGAAGATCCGTACTCACTTCGACTACAATTCCATACATTCGATCGATGTAAAGGTTAAATTCCAACGTGTCGGAAAGGGCGGCTATCTTTTCCATCCTGTCTTTACTATGGTCATGACCACTGACAGAGGAAAATTCAGATTCATGGACAGTCCTAACGATTATTACGACCGGAAGGAATGCAAAGATCCCGACAAAATCAATGCTATACTTGAAAATTCAGACCTTATGCGTCTGAAAGAATACATTGAGGAGCACAAAAAATAATCGACTGTCATCAGAAAATAAATCTCGTTTTTATTAAAGCAGGTTATTTATGAAATTAAAAGAAAACCAGACCATTCAGAAACTGTTTCTCTGCTTCTGGATGTATGCGGTGCTTGGCTGGCTTTATGAGGTCTTTCTTGAAGTGGTGGTCTATCACTGGGGATTCACCAACAGAGGCGTATTATTCGGCCCCTACTGCCCCGTTTACGGTGTGGGAGCGATCACGTTCCTGCTGTGCTTCGGCAAACTTATGCGCAAAAAGGACAACAGGACGCTGAACATCGTCAAACCCCTTCTCATCTTCCTCGGGTGCATGGCTGTGGCTACGCTTATCGAACTGGTCACAAGCTACATCCTCGAAGCCGCAACAGGCGCATGGCCGTGGCAGACCTACGCAGACTACAAATACAATTTCCAGGCAAGAATAGCCCTTTCCACTTCGATAAGATTCGGTCTGGGAGGTGCATTCTTCCTCTACATCGTTCAGCCATTCTACGACTGGCTGCTGAAAAAGCCTTCACGCAAGGCTCTCAATATCATCGCTTTGACTGTCCTGATAATCGTTATCACGGACTGTATATACACTTTCTTAATTAAGTAAAGGAGTAAAAATTATGAAAAAACTTGATCTTGCTCAGGAACTCAGCTCAAACGCTTACCCCGGAAGAGGTATCGTTATCGGTAAGTCCGAGGACGGAAAATATGCCGTAACTGCTTACTTCATCATGGGCAGAAGCGAAAACAGCCGCAACCGTGTATTCGTTGAGGACGGCGACGGTATCCGCACTCAGGCTTTCGATCCTTCAAAGCTGACTGATCCCCACCTTATCATATATGCACCTGTACGTGTACTCGGCAACAAGCTCATCGTAACAAACGGCGACCAGACCGATACTATCTATGAGCTTATGGACAAGCAGCAGACATTTGAGCAGTCTCTCCGCACAAGAGAATTCGAGGACGATGCTCCTAACTTTACTCCCCGTATCTCAGGTATCCTCCACTTCGAGGGCAAGGGCTTCAACTACGCTATGTCGATCCTGAAGAGCGCTAACGGCAATCCCGATTCATGCCAGAGATATACATTCAGCTTCTCCAATCCTATCGCAGGCGAGGGACGCTTCATCCACACTTACATGGGCGACGGCAATCCGCTCCCGAGCTTTGAGGGCGAGCCTAAGCTGGTAGGAATCAGCGGCGATATCGACAGCTTCACAGATATGCTCTGGACTAACCTCAACGCTGACAACAAGGTTTCTCTCTTTGTACGCTA
>CADBAC010000005.1 GCA_902792495.1 Ruminococcus flavefaciens
CATGAGTCTGCTCTCTTTGCGTCGCTCATTGCAAGCACGTAGGAGGAATCAACACCGCCTGACAGGAACGACTCTGCAACCTCGTCCTCGTCCTTTACCTGTGGGAAGATATTGGTCAGTGTAGTGTGTATCTCGTCAGCCCAGTCATCAAGACTCTTGCTCTCATCAGGCTTGAATTCAGGAGTCCAGTAGCGCTGAACAGTAAGCTTGCCGCCTTTGAACTCCATCCAGTGGCCGGGCATAAGCTTCTTGACACCCTTGAAGAAAGTATCCTCGCCTGCAACGTATGTGAGAGTCATGTATATCTGGAGCATATCAATGTTAAGCTCCTTGACAAATCCGTCCTGGGCCATGATATCTCTTATCATAGTGCCGCAGAGAAGCTTGTTGTCAGCTGTTATGTAATAGTAGAAAGGCTTTGTTCCGAACTGGTCACGGAGACAGAACCAGCTGTCTTTGTCGGTATCATAGATAGCAAATGCGAACATACCATAGAAATGGTCAGCCATTTCATGTCCCCACTTCTCATACGCCTTTATGATAATAGCCTTTTCACGTTCTTCACGGCTGAGTGAGGCATCTATGCCAAGCTCACTGCAAAGCTCTCTCCAGTTGCGGATATGGCCTCTGTAATCACGTAATTCAAACATTGAAGTTCACCTCTAAAATAAAGAATGCTGAGATCGGCGCAGCTTATCGCAGCGGTTACGCCGATTTTTATAGTTTATGCTGTGATTTATAATGCTGTTCCTGATGTCTTGAAGGAGAATCTGTTCTCATTGCCTGCCATAAGGCGCTTTATATTGCTGCGGTGCATGATAATGACCATAGCCGCCATAGGGATAGAAAGAAGCATATAGAGGAAGCTTCTGCCGAAAGTATTGCCTTCGACTATCCATGACATAAGCAGAGTAGCCAGCGGACAGAACAGCGCTCCCATGATCGAAGCTGCGGAAACATACTTTGTTATGGCAAGTATCACTATAAATATAGCCAGAAGTGCTACAAACACCTTCGGGTCAACGATAAGGAATGAAGCTATGCCTACCAGCACTCCCTTGCCGCCTTTAAATCCGTAATACAATGGGAATACGTGACCTAAAACAGCGAAAAGACCTGCAATATAGCCGATAAAATGTGTGTCGTTGTCAGGTGCAAGACCTGCACCCATTGCTCCGCATATCCATCTTGCAAGTGCTACAGCGATAACTCCTTTCAGCAGATCACCTGCCAGTGTAATAGCCGCACACTTCTTTCCCGCACATCTGTAGGTATTGGTAAGCCCTGCATTATGGCTTCCCAGAGTACGGATATCCTTGCCTATCATCATCTTTACAACAGGGATGGAGAAATTGACGCTTCCCAGAAAATATCCCAGTGCCGCAGCGATAAGTATTGACAGAAATCTCATTTGTCATTGCCTCCTCTTTCTCTTACGATAAATCTGACAGGCGTTCCCTCAAGTCCGAATGTTGAGCGTATCTGATTCTCGATATAGCGTCTGTATGAGAAATGGAAGAGATCAGCACGATTTACGAATGTAACGAATGTAGGAGGTTTTGTAGACGGCTGAGTCATGTAGTATATCTTCAGTCTGCGTCCCTTGTCAGACGGAGGCTGAACTCTTGTTGTAGCGTATGCCAGAACGTCGTTGAGCATACCCGTGGATATTCTCATGCTGTTCTGCTCGTAGGTATACTTGATAAGCTCATAAAGCTTATTGATACGCTGTCCTGTCTTTGCAGATATGAATACGAAAGGAACATAAGACATAAAGCTGAAGTCGTTTTCAAGCTTTGTACGGAATTCCTGCATGGTCTTGTCGTCCTTTTCGATAAGGTCCCACTTGTTAACAGCGACAACGCAAGCCTTGCCCTGTTCGTGAGCATAGCCTGCAACCTTTGAATCCTGTTCTGTAAAGCCTTCTGTGGCATCGAGCATGATAACACACACATCCGCCCTGTCAACCGCCATATAGGCTCTCAGGACGCTGTAATGCTCTATCTTCTCGGTGACTTTGGACTTCTTTCTGATACCTGCTGTATCTATGAACACGAACTTGCCCTGTTCATTCTCTATAACGGTATCCGTTGAGTCACGGGTAGTGCCTGCGATATCCGAAACGATAACTCTCTCCTCGCCTGCTATCTTGTTGATAAGCGAGGACTTACCTGCATTCGGCTTTCCTATAACCGCCACCTTTATGCAGTCGTCATCGTACTCCTCCTCGTCACTTGCAGGCAGGTATTCATATACCTTATCAAGCATATCGCCGGTGCCGTGGCCGTGAACGGAAGAAATAGGAAACGGATCGCCAAGTCCAAGATTGTAGAATTCATAAAGCTCCAGCGGAGGCTCTCCCAGATTATCCACCTTATTTACGGCAAGAACAATAGGCTTACCGCTTTTCAGGAGCATCTGAGCAACTGTATAGTCATCGGCAGTCACACCGCATCTGATATCGGTAACGAACACGATAACATCGGCTTTTTCTATGGCAAGTTCAGACTGCCTTCTCATCTGTGAAAGGATAACGTCATCGCTGTCAGGCTCGATACCGCCTGTATCAACTACCATGAACTCCTTGCCTCTCCATTCACATTTGGAGTAGATACGGTCACGGGTAACACCGGGGGTATCCTCTACGATGGATAACCGCTGACCGATAAGTTTGTTGAACAGCGTGGATTTGCCTACATTAGGACGTCCCACAACTGCCACTATTGGTAATGACATTTCCCACACTCCTTTCTTTTATCCTTTATTTACTGAATTTTCATCCCTTGAAAAAGCGAGTCAAAATGCTCACTGAATACGGATGAAAATGATCTTTACCATTCAACTCCCATAATGGCATCAAGCAATTCATAACCATCGCTTGGAGTAGTACGTATCTTTACATTGAGTTCTCTCTCCACATCGCCTATGGTAAGGTCATCGAGGAAAATATCCGAATCACGCATTACCATTGCGTTTGACAGCAGGAGATTGTCACCGAGGTCCTTGCCTTTCAGCTGAGCGATAAGGTCCTGAGCGGTAATAAGTCCTGTTACGGTAATAGTCTCGCCGAAGAAATCGTTGCGAATGCGGTAAACGTCACATTTCAGCAATGGGAATTTCTCCTCTGCTTTCTTTGCAAGATCAGATATCACCTTGTACGGTGACGCACCTGTTGCAATCGAAACGTGTCTTTCGCCGCCCTCCCATTCAGCTATTTCAAGGGCTTTGTCGAACTCATCTATAAGTGAACGAAGCATTCCTACACCGTTTTCATACTGTGAGAAGTCCTCATAGGCTTCAAGCGGAGGAAGCTCACGCTCGGCTATAAGGTAGAACTCATCTGACGGGAACACAGTTCTTGTGCCGAATTTCTCGAGAAATACCTGCTGGAATTCCTCGATTATATCAAGGGCATCCCCTGCTGTTTCCTTTGTGAAAGTGGTAAGCGGAAACAGTCCCTCACGGAATTTTGTAACTCCGACGGGAACGACTGCCATACTTGTGATATTAGGCATAAGACTTCCCAGATCGGTCAGAGAGCGTCTGAGTTCGTCGCCGTCATTGAGTCCGGGACAGCAAACTATCTGGCAATTGAGCTTGATGCCGTTTTCTGCAAGCTGCCGGATAAACTTCAGCTTCTCGCCGGCGAAACGGTTATGCATCATCTTTACTCTCAGTTCGGGATTGGTGGTATGTACCGAAACGTTGATATTCAGCTTCATTTCGATAATTCTGTCTATATCAGCCTGATTCAGATTAGTGAGAGTAACATAGTTGCCCTGTAAAAAAGACAGTCTTGCGTCATCATCCTTGAAGTACAGAGTCTCACGCATTCCCTTAGGCATCTGGTCAATAAAGCAGAACACGCACTTATTGCTGCATGACTGCTTGTTATCCATAAGGAAGGTCTCAAATTCCAGGCCGAGATCGTCGTATTCGTCCTTTTCTATATGTATGTCCATACTTTCGCCGTCACGTATGATCACCAGATCTATTGAAGTATCTGCGGCATAATACATATAATCCAGAACGTCTTTGACATTGTGGCCATTGATTTTATCCAGAATATCGCCTGAAACGATACCGTGCCTGAATGCAGGGCTTTCAGGGATAACACTGTTGATCTTTACCATGTTGACAGCTCCATCGCTCCATTAAGTCAAAAAGGAGAGAAGGATCACTCCTCCTCTCCTTCTCATTTATCGGGTCTCACCGATTATTCAGCGTCCACTTTAAGGACCTCAACGCCCTTATAGAAACCGCAGTTTTTGCAAACCTTGTGCGGAGCCTTAAATGCGCCACAGTTGTCACACTTGGACATTGCGGGTGTTTCGAGCTTCCATACTGCAGAACGTCTCTTATCACGTCTTGCCTTGGAAGTTTTTCTCTTTGGTACAGCCATTTCGGCACCTCCTTACAGACAGAGCTTCACAGCTCAGTTATTAAGACAATTGCACTGAGTCTCATTAAGATCACAGCCGCAAACCATGCAGAGTCCCTTACAGTCATCCTTACAGAGATTCTTAGTGGGCAGCTGGAGCAGAAGATCCGTCACTGCAATTTCATTCATTTCAATGCTCTCACCATCGGCAACGACGTAATCATCGTTATCTCCGCTGATGGAAGGAACAACAATATGGTCGAAATCGAAATGATACTCCCTGTCGAGGATCCTGAGACATCTGTCGCAGGTCACTGACATAGTTACATCAGCCGAATACTCGAGATACACAACTCCCGCTCTGTTATAGAGCCTGCCTGTGATACGGACAGGTGAAGCAAAGCTGAAGCCACGGATATCCGAGAGCTCGTCCTGAGTAATGGAATAATCAATATCCTTTGATTCTCCGACAATATTGAAAAGCTGCTTTAAATTAATTTTCATAATAATAATCCTTCAGAGCACCACAAATTACATTATACACCAAATCCCGAGATATGTCAAGGGTTCAGCGAGAAAAAATCTTAAATAATGTTATCAGGCAGTAAAATTACTTGATGAACTGCTTTACGCTCTCAGGAAGCTCTGAATCATCAGCAGAAACTGTGAACACAACAGTAGCCTCTTCGCCTGTGAGCTTGTCAAGCTTTTCAAGAAGTGTGCCGAAAGCAGCATAGTCACGGCCGCCGATCTTGAGGATGCCGTCAACGAAGATATCCTTGATATCGTAGTTACCGGCCATGATACCTGCTACGAAGCCGTAGAAAGCATCGAAGCCTTCGATGTTGAAGCTCTCAGTATCGCACCATCTTACTCTGAAGCTGATAGAACGTCTGATATTGTCGCCTTTTTCGATACATACGAGATTTCCGTTTGTAGATCTTACTGCGTCGTTGATCTGATCTATGAGTATCTTGGTCTTACCTGTACCCTTTTTTCCTGTGATAAGTTTAATCATAATTTACTCCTTCCGTGCCTTGCGGCATCTATGACGTATTTTGCACCTTCTGCTGTGTCCATGAATACGGAATCCCCTTCATACAGCAAAAGGATTTTAATATATCATAGCCTGACCGCACGTAATATGTGCGGCAGGCCATAAATGACTTTATCAGCCGAGCTTAGCTTCCAGTTCAGCCTTAGCACCTTCGTAGCCGGGCTTGCCGAGGAGAGCGAACATATTTGACTTGTAGCTTTCAACACCGGGCTGGTTGAACGGATTTACACCGAGAACATAGCCTGAGATAGCACAAGCCTTCTCGAAGAAATAGATCATGTAGCCGACACTTTCTTCTGTTGTGTCGTCAAGCTCGATGATCATGTTAGGAACTCCGCCCTCTGTGTGAGCAAGAACCGTGCCCTCGAAAGCCTTTCTGTTAACAACTGACATATTCTGGTTTGTCAGGAAGTTAAGGCCGTCAAGGTTCTCAGCGTCAGGCTCGAGGAAGAGATCTGTCTTGGGCTTCTTGATATCAACAACTGTCTCGAAGAGGATACGTGCGCCGTCCTGGATGTACTGACCCATAGAGTGGAGATCAGTTGAGAATACGGCAGCTGACGGGAAGATACCCTTGTTGTCCTTGCCTTCGCTCTCGCCGAAGAGCTGCTTGTACCACTCGCTCATCATTACGAAGCTTGGATCGTAAGAAACGAGCATTTCCACAGACTTGCCCTTTCTGTAAAGGATGTTTCTGAGAGCAGCATACTTGTAGCAGTCATTGTTATCGAAATCAGCACAGAAATCCTTCTGAGCCTTTGCAGCACCCTTCATGAGTGCGTCGATATCGCAGCCTGCAACAGCGATAGGGAGAAGGCCAACAGCTGTAAGAACTGAGAAACGTCCTCCTACATCATCAGGGATAACGAAAGTCTCATAGCCCTCAGCATCTGAGAGATTCTTGAGAGTTCCTCTTGCCTTGTCGGTAGTAGCGAAGATCCTGTTCTTAGCTTCTTCCTTGCCGTACTTATCCTCGACCATCTTCTTGAAGATACGGAATGCCAGCGCAGGCTCAGTGGTTGTGCCCGACTTTGAGATTACGTTGACAGAGAAATCCTTGCCTTCGCAGAGTGCGATGATCTCGTTAAGGTAAGCAGGGTTGATGCTGTTGCCGACATAGTAGATGTCGGGTGTATCCTTCTTGATATTATTGTAAAGGGGCGACCTGAGGAGCTCGATAGCTGCTCTTGCGCCAAGGTAAGAACCGCCGATACCGATAACGATGAGGATATCGGAATTCTTCTTGATCTTTTCGGCAGCAGCCTTGATCCTTGCGAATTCGTCCTTATCGTAAGCAGTAGGGAGATCTACCCAACCTAAGAAATCATTGCCCAGACCTGTCTTGTTGTGAAGAGACTCAGCTGCGGCTTCAACCTGTGCCTTGATGCCTGCGAGCTCGTCAGCATTGACGAAGTCCTTGAGATATTTTGTGTTGAGTTTTAATGACATTGAAAATTACCTCCAATATGTACGGTACTCCATACAATATAATTTACCATCTTTATGATACTATATTTTCGGATTTTTTTCAAGTACATGAAGGCCAAAAAAGAAACATTTGTGCAGCAAAGACACTTTCAACAATGTTTTTTAATCATTTTCAACAACATATTCCTTAATACAAATGCAAAAGAGAGCCTTTTTACATCTGATTTTACAATAACAGGAGTCTCGCAGACCAGTGTCGAGCCATTATAAAAAGCTGCCGTCCCTACCTGCTGTCCTCTTTTCACGGGCGCCTGAACATACTCGGGAAGGACAACCACCGTGTCAAGTGAGGCAACTCCCCTCGGAACAGCAAGCAGGCTCTGTGACCTTATCATCATTTCTGCCGCAGGCTCTTCCCCGTTGCGTATCTGAAGCGGCCGCATCATTTCCTCGGGAAACATAGTCGTTGTGACTTTGTACCCTGTATAGCCATTTTTCAGCAGAAGTTTTGCCGTATCGTACATAGTTTCCTCGTCTTCCGCCCCAAGAACAACAGCAACGC
Organism: Ruminococcus flavefaciens; assembly: GCA_902792495.1. GTDB lineage: Bacteria > Bacillota > Clostridia > Oscillospirales > Ruminococcaceae > Ruminococcus > Ruminococcus flavefaciens_Z. The sequence continues at coordinate 7,429 of CADBAC010000005.1, forward strand.
AGCGCATCCCTTTGCCGTTGTCACCGCCTTCAGCTAAGCAGTATCCCGTAAAATCGGAGTGCACAGCCTTGAAGCCGATGTGGTAATCATAGGTGCGTGAGAATTTATTCTCGTTCACAAGCTCAGTCCTGCCCTCTCCGACAAAATCACGCCATGTTGAAAAGTAAGGAGTCAGAAAGTCGTACTTTGCAAGTTCAGCACATATCACAGCAATATCATGAGCAGTTGTGTATTCACGTTCATCATGGTAGCCGTAAGGCGAATAAAAGGCAGTATCTCTAAGTCCGAGATCAAAGGCTTCCGAATTCATGCGCATCACGAATTTATCCACTGTCTGTTCCGACTTCTCAGCAAGAACAGTCAGAGCGTCGTTGGCATTGCCTACGATAACACTTTTCAGCAGCTCATCCACTGTCATTGTGTCCCCTGCTTCAAGCCAGACAACAGCGCCCTTCGTTCCTGTAACGCTGTCAGAAGCCGTCAGCACATCCCCTGTTGAATACTTCCCTGTTTCGATGTCCTCAGCTATAAGCAGGATAGACATAAGCTTGCTGAGACAGCCTGCATTCATCCTCACATTGCCGTTGTATTCGTCAAGCACCATCCCCGTCCTGACTTCCATCAGAACGCTTGCCCTGTACTTCTTGTCATCATCGTCTATTCCTGCGCCAAGCACAAGCATGAAAGATGCCATAACAAGCACAGCTGCGATCATAAATTTATTCCTCATAACGCCCTCCGCAAAAATGTTACTGCAACATTCTATTCAGCAAAGCGGCACGATATAACAAAAGCCCGATGTGCAAAAACATCGGGCACGACTTTAAGGCGATACCGCAGATGTACGCAATATCGCCCTAAAAAGCATATTTCTTTTTTTAATTTTTCAGCTTTTCGGAGTATTAATAATAAAACCGTCCTTATTATTACCCGATACACTGTAGGAACTTGAGAGCGGCACATATGTCACTGTGCTTTCACCTGTTGACTTCACACTAAAAATGGTATAATCCACATCGTCGTAAGTATACTGAAATGGCTTATCCAGAGTGAAATCTGCCAGGAACCTGATATAGTCTTCAAGACACATATCCTTTTCATGCATTACAGCAGAATGCACCTTTCCCACGTACCTGATGTGCCAAGGACAATAGCTATGACCTGTTGCAGTGTCCTTGCCCTTGGGATATCTTACAATAAAGCCGTATTTCCAGCAGTTTTCCACCAACCAGCTTTCATCGTCAAGGCCGTCGTATTCTATGACCTCTCCATATGCTTTAAGTGCAAGATCTACTGATGTTCCGAGAGCCGATTCCGAGAAAGACTCAGGACAGCACGAATCCTCACCAGTGTAAGTATCGTCTGTACCGTAAACAACAAAGTCAGAAAGGCCTGTCTCATTGTTGTAATCTTCCATAAGCCCGTTGAGCGCTTCCGCTGCGTCTGATTCGAGCTGTATCGACTCGGAATAAAGTGAGTAATACTCATTCTTAACATTGAGCAGTCCGACCATATCGCCTGCGTATCCGGATTTGACAGGACGATCCTGGCCGTATACTGCCAATTTACCCTCTGCTACCTTAGCTTCAGACAATATCAGCTGATGCTGACCGATGTTCTCGACACCAACAGTCTCGGTCGGTGCGCTTTCATCGTTAGCAAGAGTAACAGCATTTTCTTGTTGAGGAGTTTCGGGCATAGTCGGGTATTCTGCAAAGTCCCCGTCTATAACAAGATTGTGGTGCTCATCATTTGAAAAAACACGTTTCACGCAATCAGCACCGAACGTAACTACTAAAATCACTGCGATCGCACCGATGACTCGGCGTGGTCTCACTTTAACCTTTCTCGTTCTGCTGGCCATTTCCCTTTCCTCCGATTTTGTTCTACGATTTGCGAAGCTGATCTCCGCTTGTTGATGATCTTTTTATGTTTTCATCTGGCTGATCGTGAGGATTTATAAGGCTCCCCTCCAACGCAGTAAACGCTGTATGCACTGAGTGTATCGTAAACCATGTTCCAGTTTGTCGTACCCCCACAGAGCACCAGTATATACGTTTCACCGTTAATCACTGCAAAGCTTTCAATACAGTTCCCTGCTTTATCAGTGAAGCCTGTTTTTCCGCCAAGTATTTTTACACCTTCTATCTCGTCACCATACATCCTTGTAAAAAGCGTACTGGTGAAAGTCAGGCCCTCGGGATTCTGTTCAGTCTCGGGAAATTTATACTCGTAAGCGGAAAGGATCTTTTTACAAGTCTTATTGCCGATAGCATATTTCAGTATCATTGCCATGTCTTCGGCCGTACTGTAATGCTGTGGATCATGGAGACCGACTACATTAGTAAAATGTGTAGCGTATAGTCCCATTTCTTCAGCCTTCTTATTCATGAGCTCAACGAATTTCTTCTCAGAGCCCGCAACATAACTCGCAACTGCAGATGCTGCGTCCGCACCCGAATTGAGGATCATGCCGTAGAGAAGGGCTTCTACCGAAGGTGTCTCTCCGGGTAGAAAGCCCGCTCTGGAAGCATCCTGCTCTATATAAGGCGTTACCATTTTATCGGTTATAAGAACTTTATCATGCAGATCTTCAGCATTCTCAACAGCTACGATAAGAGTCATCACCTTAGTAAGTGAAGCAGGGTACATTCTGTACCTCTCACCGTTGTAAGCTATGATCTCGTTCCGATCCGCATTAATAAGTATTGCATTTCTTGCGTCGAACTCTTTTGCGAACTCGACAGACTTTTCAGTCTTTGCAGGATATACCAAAAAGGGCTTTGCATCATCTTCCGATCGTTCTGTAACAGGTTCGGAAAGCAACTCAGCCTCTTTTGTCGAGGTATTTGTTGTGATTTCTGCTGTGATCGTAGTACCGACTGTAGTCTGTACCGAACCGTCTCTTTGCTCCTCAGTGGACCTGAGTGCAGCGAGAGCAACACCGAATGTTATCAGAACAAATAAGAAAGCAGCCTCCCCCGCTCTGAGCAGGTTAAGCCCCTTTGGACGTTTCCTATTTTTGTTCATTCATACACCTCGCTGAATATCTCTACAAGCATTATTATAATATAAAAAAACAATCAAGTCAACAATTTTTTTAAATTTTACGTATTGCACAAATCTTTTCGATAGGTTTGTGCAATTTCCAACACCGATCATTTGTTCCGGGAATAAAAAACTCAAATCATGAATATTTATTCAGTGAAATGTGTATAATGTATATTTATTCTGTTTTTATCCGTTAGCAGCAATATACATTTTGTAAAGTGCTGAAAATCAGGATTTTCCGTTCTTTTTATAGATGGATACATCATTTTTGAGGCTGAAATCGGCTGGAAATGGCAAAATAAAATATGCACAGATAAAAATCACATGAATAAAAAGAAAAAGCGGCACCATGGCTAACCGCCATAGTACCGCTAAATTGTACAAATCTATTTTTAGTCCATCTTTACTTCGATCTCTTTCTCCAGTTCAAAGGAGTAGAGATAAGCCGCTTTCACACGCTTTTTCATAGTCAGTTCAGCAGCCGCTTTGTAAAGAGTGAGCTGCATTCTGTATCGTTCAGCAAGCGCCTTTGCAGACGCTCCCCTGTCGGATTTATAGTCAACGATGATGAGGCCGTCGTCTTCTTCAAATACCAGATCCATGATACCTTTTATCATTCCGTCAGACTTCTTCAGCTGGTCAAGAGCATCGCTGCCTATCTGAAGATCCGCAACAGCGACCATGAATTTCTTCTCTCGCCACACCTTATCGCCTGCCGCCTTGATGCGCTTATAAAGTCCGCTCTCAAAGAACGCATACGCTTTCTCGGGAGATATAACTTCCGCCTGAGCATCGGTTATAAATCCACGCTTGGCCACTGCTTCTATTTCCGAAGCAACATCAGCCTGAGCGTTGTCGAAATCGCAATACTGGAAGAAGGTATGTATAGCCGTACCTCTCTCTGAACCCGTAAGCTTGCCGCTGCCTGTAATGAATCTTGGACGCTTCAGTTTATAGTCAAAGTTGTCAGTCTCTTTTTTCAGCTTCTTCGTTATCTCGGTAACACTCAGCTTGGCAGGTGTTTCCGAGAGTGTTCTGTCGTAGCTGTCGGACACAAGTTCTTCAAGTTCGCTGTACACCGACTCATCGGCTGATACCTTTTCAGCTTCGTCATCATGTTCTATATAAACAGGCGAAATATTCTCCGCAAACACGCTGTCAAACAGCTTATCTTCACATCTTGTATCAGGTATCGGCTCCCCTGCTTCTGTCAGTCCCAGCTTCTCAGCAATAGCTGAAAAATCGCTGTGATGCATAAGTGCAGCCCATATCCAGTCCGAGAAATAATCAGCTTCCGTTACGATATCGCTGATATCACCGTCATTGATGATACAGCTTTCCAGCTTCGAGCGAACCCGTTTCAGCGCCTTTTCTCCGCATTTCAGGTCTATGAAAAGCTTCTGCTTCGCTCTGGTAAGTCCCACATACAGCAGACGCATTTCCTCGCTTCTTGTATCACGTTCTTCTTCTCCTGCAAGTATCGCCTGTTGAAAAGTACGGTACTTGCGGTAAATCTTAGGGTCGTAAAGTATATATCCTGCCCTGCCGTCCGAAGAACACATCACTATCTCGGAATCATACTGGAATTTGGTCGATGTTTCCGCTATGAAAACAAAGGGGAATTCCAGTCCCTTTGAGCGGTGGAGAGTCAGTATGGAAACATAATCGCCGGAGGATGCCGCAACTTTTCCTTGTGCATAGTCGCCGTTTTCCATCACTCTGTCAAGATGGCGAAGAAATCCTCCAAGACCGCCTGAGCCTTCAAATGCGGCTGATTCCTCGTAACTCTGAGCATACTGTATAAGCGCTCTCAGATTGGCACGCTTTTTCTCGCCGTCACTGTAAAGCTGCATAACTGAGATAAAGTCGGTAGTGTCATAGATAGAACTTATAAGCTCGCCTATCGTCATGGTTACCGAGTCCATTCTGAACGAATCCAGAGAATCAAGGAAATCCCTGCATCTTTCACGCAGGAACATATCGAAGCACTCCTCATACTCACCGTCAGCAAGTCCACGAAGCACCGAATACAGCGGTCTGCCTTTTTCAAGGGAGCGGATATATGCAAGTTCGCGTATGCTGAACATATACATAGGCGATGTCATAACTGCCGCCATAGGAATATCCAGCAGCGGATTGCTGACCACTCTCAGAAGGTCGATAAGTACCGCTATTTCCCTCGAACGCAGATAACCGCTTTCCTCGCTGCCCTTTGCAGGTATGCCGAGAAGTGACAGCTGTTCGGCATATTTGTTTATATGTACATTATTTCGCACCAGTATGCAGAAATCCGACGGCCTGCACGGTCTTGTACTTCCGTCATTTTCAACTACTTCCGTTCCATTATGAAGCATATCAGCTATGGTCTGAGCAGTGAACACCGCTTCTTTGTTTATGTCACTGTCATCTTCATCTTCCGCAGCGTCGTCATTGATAAAGTTTATGACAGTCCTGCTTTTTTCATCTGCTATGCCTTTGTAATACTCCGCACCGAAATACAGCTTTTCATCGTCGCTGTAATCGATATCTCCGCATTTCTCCGACATCACTTCAGAGAACACATAGTTTACAAAACCTATGACATTCTCGGAGCTTCGGAAGTTTCTGTTGAGAAGTATCGACTTTATGGGCGCATCGCTTTCCACGGTGTATGGCTCGGCACTTTTGAGAGTTCCGATAAAATTGCGTGGGTTAGCCAGTCTGAAACGATAGATCGACTGCTTCACATCTCCGACAAGGAACACGTTATCGCCGTAAAGCGGCTGTCCGTTTTCGTCTGTGCGGTAGTTTTTCGACAGCAGCTTGAAGATAAGATCCTGTTTATTATTTGAATCCTGATACTCGTCGATCATGATTATATCGTAGTATTCCGACGTTTTCAGAGCCGCTTCCGACTGTATGATATTGCCGTTTTCGTCTGTATCCGCAAGAAGTTCAAGAGCAAGTCTTTCTCCGTCGTCAAAGCTTATGGAGTTTTTCTCGCACTTCATTGCCCACACTATATCCTGATACTTCCTCATAACATCGGCAAGTATCTTTGATACCTCAGCAGATTCGGCATAATCGCTTTCAACCGAACGTATGCTGTCGGCCGCTTTCATTACCAGTTTCTTCACGCTTTCACGCTTTTTCTTGTACATCTCACGAAGCGCCTTATCATGGACAGTTTTTCCCACACGGACAAGATCCGAGAACGACGACGCACGCTCGCATTCCTCACTGTCAGGCAGTCTTCCTTTCCTTATTATCGCAAGAAGATCCGAAACTTTATCGTAGTCCTCCTCTGCCTGTGCAGCTGATTTAACAGCGGCAGCCACAGACATATCGGGGAAGATCCGTCCTATCATCGCCATACAGCTGTCAGCTGTCCTGAGTGATTTTTCCAGAATTGAAGCTATTGAGTTTCTCAGTGCCGCATAGTATACCGACTCCTCAAGGGGCTTTCCGTACTCCTCAGTCATTGTATCAAGCCATTTTTCTCTCAGCGAAACAGATGCAAGAAAACCATCCATAAGTGATATTACTTCTCTCAGACGCTTCTCATTTTTAATGCAGAATTTATCGTAAAGGAAAGATATCTTGTCGTATTCATCCCTGCTCATCTGTTCGAGGAGTTCATCCATTGCCCTTGCTTTAAGCACCGTATTGTCCGACTCATCAAGAACTCCGAAACCCGTAGTTATTCCCTGATCGGATATATTATCCCTTATAAGGTCGAAACAGAAAGAGTTGATAGTGGAGATCTTCGCACTTTGCAGAAGTGTCTGCTGTCTGAGAAGATGTGCGTTTGACTGGTCTTCACTTATCAGCGCACGCAGTTTCATATCAAGACGCTTTTTCAGTTCCGATGCAGCGTCATTTGTGAAAGTAACCACAACTATCCTGTCCGCCCGTACTCCCGACTCAGGGTCAGCCATAAGCTGTACAAGGCGCCCTGTCAGGACCGCAGTTTTACCGCTTCCTGCCGCTGCTGATACTATTACGGATGAACCTCTTGCTGATATAGCGTTCTGCTGTTGTTCAGTCCATGCCATTGTCTCCACTCTCCTTTCCTGAGAATTTCATGCTGAGTATGCTCTCCGCTTCGCTTACATCTGCCTCATCGGGAAGTCTGTAGCGTTCAAGCTTTGAATTATCGCAGATATTTATGTAGTCACAGTAGGCGCACGGCAGTGTTCCCCCCATGAGGAGGGGTTCAGCAGCCACATCTCCGCTGTACAGGGATTCAGCCATCGCCGTGAGTTTTCCGTAGGTATACTTTTTCAGTTTCTCCAGGAAGAATCAACTGCCGCTGAGTTGAAGCTGTCCACTCTGTGGGATTCAAGCTTTACTTCCGATACCTGAACTGGCGAATACAGAACTCCGGCTGGCTCGCAGTCCTCATAGATACCGCCTTTATCAGCCGAAGCAAAAAGATACAGCAGCATCTGCATATTGATACCGCATCCCAGAGTTTCAGCGGTAATATTCTTTCTGCTGCTCTTGTAGTCCACTATGCGGACATAGTTTTTTCCTTTTATAGTGCAGATATCCGCTCTGTCCACGATCCCGCCGAAACTCAGCTGCTTGCCGTTTCCGAACGGCAGTACAACGCTGTGAGATTCACGAAGATCAAGTTCAAACTTATGGGGAACAAAATCCGATGCCATAAGTGACTGCTGAGTGTGGATAAACACTTCCGAGAGCCTGTCAGTCAGCTTTGAGAATATAAGCCCGAATTTAGCGTCCTTTCCAAAATCGCCTGCCAGTTTGTTATTGCGGTATTCCTCAGCTTTTCTGCTGATCTCCTCACGCATATCCTCATAGCTCATTCTTATGAATTCCTGCTTGCTCCGTGAACTGAGAAGTCCGAAGAAGCATTCGTGAGTAAGTTCGCCTGCGATACGAGCGTCAAGTTCGATCTTCTCACGGGGATGAAGTCCGAGGCACTTGTCGCAGAAAAACTTGAAATGGCAAAGGTCATATTCTTCAAGTCCCGTAGACGAAAGCCTGAGCGGTTCAAAGCTTTTCAGCTTTTCCATGATCTCGCTTTCGATAGTATATTCCTGTTCATGTCCCGATCTGCTCAGGACGTAGATAATCCTGCGTTTGTAGTCGGGACGGCTCATGAGAAGCTTTTCAACAGCAGCCGCAGATGGTGTATTGCTCTCTCTGTTCTGCATAAAGTGATAGAATGCGGAATGCAGAGTTGCCGCATAGTAATGCACAGGTATATTCTCCTCTGTTGATCTTATACTATCGGTGCCGAACATTTTTATTATGCTGTCGATTATCTGTGCAGGATATTTTGTCTGACCCGAAAGATCGGAAAGCGGATAGCTGATGAACAGCTTTTCCGACGGTGCAGATACAGATTTGTACACTACAAGCCTTTCAGCAGCGATAAGATCGGCAAGGGGTGTTGAAACAAGAAGATCTTTTTCCGCAAGCTTCTGTCTGTCAGGCTCGGAGAAAAGGCCGTGTACCGTTACCTGATTCGGGAAATCCCCGTCGTTCGCTCCCATTATGAATACTGCTTTCGGAGCGTTAAGTCTTGCTGTACGTGCAGAAGCGGTCATAACTGCGTCAAGAGTCTGCGGAGGAACAGAATAATTTATCCTTCCTATCATTGACTTCATTATCTTAGCCGCTTCACTGAATGACAATTCGTTATCAGCAAGAGTTTCGCAGATACTGTCAAGGATGTCGATAAGGCATCCCCAGAGCCTTTTTATCTCAGCGGCTTCATATGCACGGTCGCTGTTGATAAGACCGCTCATCATCCTGCCAACATTCTTTTCAATACCGCTTCTGACAAGATGATCGTAAATGAGAGTGCATATCTTCTGTGCGGTATTCTTTCTTGAAAGCTTCTTTCTCAGCGCAAAAACAGGTTCGATCACCGTTTTTCTGATATCTTCCAGTTTGTCGATCGCAACATCGGGAGCAGTGAACTCGCTCTCCCATATCTCTCCGTCAACCGCCCATTTATAGCAGTAATTTTCAAGGGCGGATATTTCGGTAAGTCCCACATCGGTTAGTCCGCTTTTCAGCATTTTGAAAATGAGTTCGCTTCTGAATTTCTTTGAACATAGCAGATCGAGGAGCGATGTG
>CADBAC010000006.1 GCA_902792495.1 Ruminococcus flavefaciens
ACCTTGAATTTGGTACAGGTGGTCTCAGAGGTGTTATCGGTGCAGGCACTAACCGAATGAATATCTACACCGTCAGAAGAGCTACTCAGGGCTTTGCTGACTACCTCAATCAGGAATACAAGAACCCCAGTGTTGCAATTTCCTACGACAGCCGTATCAAGAGTGATGTATTCTCAAAGGCTGCCGCTGAAGTATTTGCAGCTAACGGCATAAAAGTACATATCTATAAAGAACTCATGCCTACTCCCTGCCTTTCTTTCGCAGTACGTGCACTGAAATGCCAGGGCGGTATAATGGTCACTGCCAGCCACAATCCTGCCAAGTACAACGGATATAAGGCTTACGGCGAGGACGGCTGCCAGATCACTCTCAGAGGCGCTGAGATCATCATCGACAAGATCAATTCTCTCGATATGTTCACAGGTGTAAAACACAGCAACTTCGACGAGGAACTGGCTAAGGGCAACATCTCATACATCGGCGACGAAGTCATCGAGGACTTCTACAAGCACGTTCTTGCTGAGGGCATCAATACCGACCTTTGCGCTTCAAGCGGTCTGAAGGTGGTATTCACTCCTCTCAATGGCACAGGCAACAAGCCCGTCCGTGAGATACTCAAGCGCCTCGGCATCACAGATGTTACTGTTGTAAAGGAACAGGAGAATCCTGACGGCAACTTCACTACCTGTCCGTATCCTAACCCTGAGATCCGTGAGGCTCTCAAGGTCGCTCTGGATTACTGCGAAAAGGTACAGCCCGATCTTCTCCTTGCTACAGACCCCGACTGCGACCGTGTAGGTATCGCTGTTCCCGACGGAAAGGGCGGATTCGCTCTCTTCACAGGAAACGAAGTCGGAGCTATGCTTCTTGAATATATCTGCGACCAGAGAACCAAAAAGGGCACTATGCCAAAGAATCCTGTTGCAGTCAAGACTATCGTTACTACTGATATCGTTAACCTCATCGGTAAGGCTTACGGCGTTGAGATCCGTGAAGTTCTCACAGGCTTCAAGTTCATCGGTGAGCAGATCGGTCTCCTCGAAGCAAAGGGCGAAGAGGACCGCTATATATTCGGCTACGAGGAAAGCTACGGCTATCTCTCAGGCAGCTATGTTCGTGACAAGGACGCTGTAAACGCTTCAATGCTCATCTGCGAAATGGCTGCATACTACCGCACACAGGGCATTTCCCTTATGCAGGCAAGAGAGAATATGTACAAGAAGTACGGTATGTTCCTCCAGACCCTCTACAGCTTCGAGTTTGAGGGCGCTCAGGGTATGAAGCGCATGGAGGAGATCATGTCTGACTTTAGAAACAACCATCCCGCTGAGATCGGCGGACTCAAGGTCGAGCGCTTTGAGGATTACAAGGCAAGCACTTCAAAGAACATCCTCACAGGTGAGACAACCGAGCTTACACTTCCTAAGTCAAACGTTCTTGCTTTCTATCTGGAGAACGGCTGCAAGGCTATAATCCGTCCTTCAGGCACTGAGCCCAAGATCAAGACTTACATCACTGCAAAGGCTCCTTCCCGTGAGGAAGCTGAAGTGATCGAGCAGAAGATTTACAACGACTTTACACAGAGCATGAAATAATCACCAAGGCGGATATTTATTTTATCCGCCTTTTCAATGCCATAACGAACAAAACGGAGTAAAACAATGACTGAAAAGAAAAACATAAGGATCCCCGTATTTTTCATCGGTGCGATCCTCGGCGCTATAGTATTCATCGTTATATTCGGCGCATCAATGATAAATCCCACCAACACCGACTGGATATTTGCTTACACAGGCGATGCCACCCAACACCATCTCGGCTGGGTATTCTACAGAAATTCCCCGTGGACATTCCCCATCGGCCTCACTCAGGGACTTACCTGCGACGGTGCCGTATCCTGTATGTACTCGGATTCCATCCCGCTTTTCGGAGTTATATTCAAGATACTCTCCCCGATACTTCCCCATAATTTCCAGTATCTCGGCTTATGGGGAGTCATCTGCTTCGCACTGAACGGCGGTTTCGGTGCTTCACTTCTCTACAGGATAAAGCCCGACACCATTTTCGCTTCTGTGGGTTCGCTTTTCTACGCAGCCTTTCCGCCGTCCATAAACCGTATCACTCACCACAATTCCCTCGGTGCGATATGGCTTTTCATTCTCGCAATGATACTCTGCATGGACCACAAAAAGGAGTACAAGCACAAATTCACTCCGATGATACTCTGGTCCGTCAACTGTATGCTGGCGGTACTCATCCACACCTACTTCGTTCCGATGGTGTACATGGTCATGATGGGTTACGTGATACTCACCGTTTTCAGAGACAAAAAGCTGAAAAAAGCCATCGCTGTATTCGGTTCGTCAGTTGCTTCAACTCTGCTGATAATGTTCGTTATCGGCGCATTTTACGGTCAGGGCGGCTACACTGACGGAGGTTTCGGCTTCTACTCATCAAACCTTAACACATTCTTCGACAGCCGNNNNCACATTCTTCGACAGCCGTGGACTTTCAAAGTTCCTCCTCCCACTAAACAGCTTCGACGGACAGGGCGAGGGATTCGGCTATCTTGGACTCGGAATGATAGTCTGTACCATTCTTGCACTTATTATTCTTTTCAGCCTTATCGAAAAGAAGGAGGGAAGCTTCTTTGGTGCCGCTAAAGCGATCATAAAGAAGTACAACGTTGAGATCCTCGCATTTGCCGTAGTATTCATGGTCAGCTTCTGCTGGGCTGTCAGCAACAGAATAACACTCAACGGCAGACTGCTTCTGGAGATACCGCTCCCCTATCTTGTAAGAGGATGTCTCAGCATTTTCCGTGCGTCGGGACGTTTCATCTGGGTGCCATGCGTACTCATAATGACCGCTTCACTTGGACTTGTCTCAAAGCTGAACAAAAAGACCGCCATTGCCGCTGCTGCGCTCTGCTTCCTTATTCAGGGAATGGACATCCGTGACTGGTGCAGGATACTTCACAGTCAGTACAGTCAGCCGCCTGCATATGAATACGCTCTCAAGGACGAGAAATGGGACGAACTCACAAAGGACACCAGCGAGATAATCTTCCTCCCCATGAAGGACGCTTACGGCCTTTATATGCAGATGTACTTTGATTTCGCACAGATGGCCGCAGAAAAGCATATGGCTCTCAGCAGTTTCTACCTTGCACGTATGGATCTCGCTTCTGTCAAGGAATACGCTGAGAACGAATACGAGAAGCTGAAGTCAGGCAATGGCCGCAAGGATGTGCTTTACGTATTCTTCGACGAGGAAGATGTCGTAGACGAGACCGACAGCGTCAAGGTCTACGATATCGACGGATACAAAGTCGCTAAAGTTAAATAAAAATAATATATTACTTGCTCTTGACAAAGCAATATTTGTGTGATATAATATTGCTTGCAATGTATAACTGCACTACTGTCTAAAGGAACTGATGGGCTGCACGGATACAAGAAAATCTGTGAAAGAGGTGACAATCGTGAAAGAGGGAATCCATCCTAACTTTGTTAAGACCACAATTACCTGCCACTGCGGTAACGTGATCGAGACTATGTCTACAAAGGAGAATATCAAGGTTGAAATCTGCTCAAAGTGCCATCCGTTCTATACCGGAAAGCAGAAGCTTGTTGATACAGGCGGACGTGTTGACAGATTCAAGAAGCGTTTCAATCTCGAAGCGGCTTTTTTCCACTTTCCTATACAAAAACTATGAACTATTTCACAGTATCAGAGGCCGCTGAAGCCTCATTCATCGAAAAAAGATCCGAATTCATCGGCTATATCGCTCCCGTTAAGACTAACGACGAGGCCGTTGAATTCATAAATATGATAAAGGCAAAGCACCGCAAGGCTAAGCATAACGTCTATGCATACATTCTCCGTCAGGACAATATTTCCCGATATTCCGACGACGGCGAGCCCCAGGGCACCGCAGGCGTTCCTGTGCTGGATGTACTGCAAAAGCGTGGACTTACCGATGTTTGCGTGGTGGTCACCCGCTACTTTGGCGGTATCCTCCTCGGCGGAGGCGGACTTGTCCGTGCTTACTCCCATGCTGCCGCTCTTGCCTGCGACGCAGCCCATACTATGAATATGTGCCTGTGTCACCGCATTTCCATATCCTCAGACTACGGTATGTACGGCAAGATCTCCTATATACTGCCGAATTTCGATACCATTACTGTCAGCTCTGATTTCGCCGACGACGTAAAGCTGGAGGTGCTGATCCTATCCGAGAAGCTGGATGCTCTCAGGAAAGAACTGGTAGAGATAACTAATGGCAGTGTTGAAATTGAGGATAAAGGTGAACTATTTGAGGATTTTTCCTCGGTTGCAAAATAAATTAAAGGGATTTCAAGTTTTCGGGAGTATAAGTATATAAGAAGCTTTTTCGGGAGGTATTGCCATGAGAAGATTTCTGACCGCTTCAGCCATTTGCGCTGTTGCTTTTCTTTCGTCATGCGCTGACTCTCCGTCAGTTTCGGAAAATTCTGTAATCCCGGAGATCACTTCCGTCACGGAAACTACAGCCGTATCTGCAGTTCAGACCACTGTCTCCGCTGATATTGCCGGATATACCTTTACCGACAACGAGCTTCTTCACGATACTGTCTGGAAGACTTATACCGACCGTGGCACCTTTGATATCCCTCAGCTTCCTTTTGAGGGCGGCGACAAGGTCAGATATGAGACTCCCGATCTTATCATCGAAGGTACAGCCGCATATCCCGCAGCCGACAGCACCGACGGTGTTCTTCTGTTCGGGAAATGCACATACACATTCCAAATACAACCTACATCTCCGCAAGGCATCGCTCTTACTTTTGTAAGCGGCGATGACATACTTCCGCAGAAAAGCCTGTTCCGCAACTGAATTCCGGAAGGAGTGATATCAGTGAATGTACGTGAAAAAATCGAAAGCGCTGAGAAATATATTCTCTGTGAGTATGCCTGCAAAAGCACGGATGCTTCTGCTACAAAGCGTGAACGTGAGGACGAGCCATGCCCTTACCGCACCGAATTCCAGCGTGACCGTGACCGCATACTCCACTGCAACTCATTCCGAAGGCTGAAACGTAAGACTCAGGTATTCCTCTCTCCCGTGGGCGATCACTACCGTACCCGTCTGACTCATACCCTTGAGGTGGCTCAGATAGCAAGGACTATGGCGAGAGGAATGGGACTGAATGAGGATCTGACCGAAGCTATCGCTCTCGGCCACGACTTGGGGCACTCCCCTTTCGGTCACTGCGGCGAGAAGGTGCTCAATGAGATCTGTCCTCATGGATTCAGGCACTATCTCCAGAGCGTCAGAGTTGTGGAATGTCTTGAAAAAAAGGGCAAGGGACTGAACCTCACTCACGCTGTCAGGGACGGCATAAAGTGCCACACCAATATGACCGCTGAGACAAAGGAAGGCAATATAGTCCGCCTTGCCGACACCATCGCCTACATAAACCACGATATCGAGGACTCCATCCGTGCAGGCATACTCCACGGAGACGAACTCCCCAAAGACTGCGTGGAAATTCTGGGCGACACAAAAACCAAAAGAATAACCTGTCTTATCGCTTCCGTTATCGGGCACGGATGCGAAAATATAGATTTTGAGCCCGAAATACGCACCGCTCACGACAAACTGAGAAAATTCATGTTTGAGAGAGTCTACACAAATCCTGCCGCTAAGCAGGAGGAAGCAAAGGCGGAACGGCTTGTCCGCAAGCTGTATGCCTACTTTATCGAGAACAGCCGTCTTCTCCCCGAGGAGTACCGCTCTATCATGGAAGCTTCCGATGCCGACCGTGCCGTATGCGACTACATATCAGGCATGAGCGACGGCTACGCTGTGGACCTTTACACTGAGCTTTTCGTCCCGAAATTCTGGAAATAGGAGGTAAGGCTATGCCCCGAGACGATGAATTTCTCTACACTCTGAGAAATGCAAATCCCATTGAAACGGTCATGGGGTCATATGTCCACATTATCCGCCGTGGACGGAATTACGTCTGTTCATGTCCTTTCCACTCGGAGAAAACTCCGTCATGCACGGTTTTCACCGAGACACAGAGCTTCTACTGCTTCGGCTGCGGCGCAGGCGGCGACGTTATCACCTTTACCATGAAGATAGAAAATCTCGACTTCATGGAGGCGGTAAAGCTTCTTGCCCAGCGCTCGGGAATTGAAGTTCCCGAAAGGAACAACAAGGACAGCTCCTATGCCAAGCGCAAAACACGTATATACGAGATGAACCGCATTGCCGCTAATCTCTATTACACCAACCTTTTCAAAGGCAGCGACAAGTCGGGGCTGAAATATTTCGCAGACCGCAAGCTGACTCCGCAGACCATCAAGAAATACGGTCTGGGATACGCTCCCGATTCGTGGAATTTTCTCACCGACCATCTGAAGTCCAAAGGCTACACCGATGACGAGATAGCCGATGCGTGGCTGGGAGGACAAAAAAACGGCCGCACCTTCGATATGTTCCGCAAGCGTGTGATGTTCCCCATAGTTGATATGCGTGGAAATATCATCGGCTTCGGAGGGCGTGTGCTTGACGATTCCAAGCCGAAATACCTGAATACAGGCGCAACTCCCGTATTCGACAAAGGCTCCAACCTGTTCTCCATGAATTTCGCCAAGAATGCCAACACCAAGCGTCTCATCCTCTGCGAAGGCTACATGGACGTTATCGCCGTGAATCAGGCCGGCTTCGACAACGTTGTCGCCACTCTCGGTACTGCTATAACTCCCGACCAGGCAAGGCTCATAAGCCATTATGCCGAGGAAGTAATAATCGCTTATGACAGCGACGGCGCAGGTCAGAAAGCCACTCAGAAAGCCATAAACCATTTCGCCGATGTGGGACTTCAAACCAAGATCATCCACATGGAAGGTGCCAAGGACCCCGATGAATACATAAAAAAATTCGGTGTAAACCGGTTCCGGCTGCTCCTTGACGGCTCAGACGATGCCATCGACTTCATGCTTGACAAATGCGAGGACGGCCTCGACCTTTCTTCGGAAATGGGACGTGTGGAACTGCTGAAGCGTACCTCAAAGGTACTGGCAGGCATAGAGTCTGCACTGGAGCGTGAGGTCTATATTTCCCGTACTTCCAAGAAGTGCGATATCCCCGTTCAGGTGCTGAAAAGCCATATCGACAATATGCTCAAAAAGAACCGCTATTCCGCAAAAAAGAACGAATGGCGCAATATCAAGGCAAACACCAATTTCGTCAGGGACGATGTGAACCCCGAAGCGGTCAATCACCGCAAGGAGGCCCGTGCCGAGGAAATGATAATATACTACCTGCTGAAACGGCCCCATGAATGGGAAGACGTGGAAAAGGCGATACCGCCCGATTCCTTCGTTACTCCCTTCCATAAAAAAGTATATTCGGCTCTGCTGGATAAAATGAGGGAAGCCGACAAATTTACCATTCTCATGCTGAACGGTGAATTTACTCAGGAGGAAATGGGAAGAATAAGCGGAATAGCCGCTAAGAACAATGACCTTCCGATCACATTTGAGGGTGTCCTCGACTGTGCGGAGGTACTGAAAAAATCAAAGCCAACACCATCCGGAACACTCAGCGACGACGAGTTGATGAGCAAGTTCAGATCAAAAAATAAAAAATAGGAGGTTTTCTTATGGAAAACAAAAAGAACACTATTGAAGCTCTCATCGAACAGGGCAAAACTAACGGAAAGCTTACAACAAAAGAGATCACCGACGCACTGGAAGAGCTGGATTTTGACGTTGACCAGATCAATACCTTCTATGATAACTGTGAAAGTCTCAACATCGAGATCGTAGAGGATATGAACCTTGACGCTGACCTGAAAATAGGTCTCGACTCCGCACTTACCGATGACCTGGAAATGGCTCTGTCAACCGAGGGCATCGCTATCGATGACCCTGTAAAGATCTACCTCAAGGAGATCGGACGTGTTCCGCTTCTTACAACAGAGGAGGAGATCGAGCTTGCACAGAGAATGGCCAAGGGCGACCGCTACGCAAAGAAGCGTCTTTCAGAGGCTAACCTCCGTCTCGTTGTTTCTATCGCCAAGAAGTACGTGGGCAGAGGTATGCAGTTCCTCGACCTCATCCAGGAAGGCAACCTGGGTCTTATCAAGGCTGTTGAAAAGTTCGATTACACTAAGGGATTCAAGTTCTCCACATACGCTACTTGGTGGATCCGTCAGGCTATCACCCGTGCTATCGCAGATCAGGCAAGAACTATCCGT
The DNA here is from genome assembly GCA_902792495.1 of Ruminococcus flavefaciens. Taxonomy (GTDB): domain Bacteria; phylum Bacillota; class Clostridia; order Oscillospirales; family Ruminococcaceae; genus Ruminococcus; species Ruminococcus flavefaciens_Z. The sequence goes on from CADBAC010000006.1 coordinate 8,256, forward strand.
ATCCCTGTTCATATGGTTGAGACCATCACCAAGGTAAAGAAGGTGTCCAGCCAGCTTCTCCACGAAAACGGCCACGATCCAAGCCCTGAGGAGATCGCTGACAAGCTGAATATGCCTGTGGATAAAGTCCGTGAGATCATGCGTGTGGCTCAGGATCCTGTATCCCTCGAAACTCCTATCGGTGAGGAGGAAGACAGCCATCTGGGTGACTTCATCCCTGACGATGACGCTCCTGCACCTGCTGAGGCCGCTTCACACACTCTCCTCAAGGAGCAGCTCAATGAAGTGCTTTCAACTCTTACAGACCGTGAGGCAAAGGTACTGAAGCTTCGTTTCGGCCTTGAGGACGGCAAGTCACGCACTCTCGAAGAAGTTGGACAGCGTTTCGACGTAACCCGTGAGCGTATCCGTCAGATCGAAGCAAAGGCTCTCAGAAAGCTCCGTCACCCAAGCAGAAGCAAGAAGGTCAAGGACTTCCTTGACTGATGGCCGGATTTGTTGACCCACAGACAGAAGTTATTGGGCTGAATTGTATTTCAATGAAATTTTAACGTTACAACCGAATTAGCAAGAATTGACGATCTTGAAGTTACAAACCTTATATAAGATTGTCTGGAGGTGCTGGTATGAGTATTGATATTAAACAAGCTTATAAAATAGCTTCTGACGTATTAGAAGGATTTAAGATATACTCATGCACTGAATTGAGTGACGGCTGGCTATTTTCATTTAAAAATGCTAATGGTGAGGGAATATGCATTCCGCCGTTAAAAGTATCAATAAATGGTGAGGCTTTACTTCACAACGAAACGGCTGCAATGTACCTCGATGGCTCTTGCAGTGAAAAAGGAAAAATCATACCTTTAGAAGATATATAAAGGTTAACATCTTAATTAAACCGCCCATAACAAGGCGGTTTTCTTATACCCATCTGAAGGAAATGGAACAGGAAGACACACTTAATATAATCTTACCCCTGATTGAGCACTCCATTCAAGATTTGAAAACCGATGTTATACAAGGAGCGCCCTATCAGGGGCTGTATTTTTATTATAGCTGTGAGTTTCAGATGTCAAGGAAGTACATCACCTGTGTCACTGTCTTATGTCCGAACTTTTTCTTCATCAAATCTCCGCTGGCAGTGTAGCCGTAACGCTCATAGAACCGCCTTGCAACGAGATTCCGGTCAAGTGCAAAGAGGATTATCCTGCTGAATCCGAGTGCTTTCAGCTCGGCTACTGCCCTGTCCATCAGAAGCTTGCCTATGCCCTTGCCCGTGTACTGCGGAAGGACATACAGCGAAAACACCTCGCCAAGCCCCTCATACTGAGATATGCGTGAAGCCCCGAAGCTTATGGTGCCGATATATTCGTCACCGCTGACAACTACCATTGACCGTGAACCAAAACGATTTATCCTGTCCGCCCAGTTGCCCTCGGGGATGCGTTTGAGATATCCGCTGGGAAGCATACCTTTGTACGTCTTCTTCCAGCTTTTTTCATAGATGCCGCTTATTTCTCTCAGGTCGTCTTTTTCTGTCACAAAGCGTATTTCCATTTCCCTCCCACCTTCTCGTTTTTTTCAGATTATACCACATTAATGCGGGAAAGTCAATAATTCTTAACGCATTTTCTGTTATCTGCATATAATGTGGTGTGCGGAGGACTTCGCACCTGTTCTCCGCAGCACAGAAAGGAGGACTCCATATGAAACTTGAACTTTTTGACGATATGGATGGGCTTATCCTGCATGAGCGTGAAAACAGCCTGTCTGTGACGGATATGCGCAATGACAGACAGGAACGTCCCGAAACTTCACGGCTCCCAAAAAATATGCCGCTGGCAATGGCTTATGTGCCCTTCCAGCAGTGGGGAGATGTTCACAGCAGTGAAGATGCCCTTGAAAGCGGTACGCTCTTCCCTGACCTTGTATTCCCATTCGGCAAAGGAGGCGGAAGATAATGAACGAACGCAGAATGCTTCTCATGAAAATAAAAGAGTACGATTTTGCACTAAAGGAACTGAACCTCTACCTGGACACTCATCCCAACTGCCGGCGTGGACTTGCAATGTTTGAGAAATACAAGGCACTCAGGCAGAAATGTATCAGCGACTACACTCAGCGTTTCGGTCCGCTTATGCCCGAACAGAACAACGATACTCAGCACTGGGACTGGATCGACGACCCGTGGCCCTGGGAAAGGAGATAATCTATGTGGCAGTATGAGAAAAAATCCCTGTATCCATGTTGTACATAAAAAACACCACAGTTAACCGTGGTGCTCATATGGCATTTCTATGCGCTGATGCTGTAGCCGTTTTTGGAAAGCAGATCCATAGCGGCTGTGAAGTTTTCAGCTTTTACAAGAACGTAGTCGGTATCATACGTAGAAACTGCGAATATGCCTATCTTTGCTTCTGCAAGAAGTGCGGCAATGGGCGAAAGTATACCTGTCAGCGAAAAATCCAGCTGTCCTTTTATACGGAATGCCCTCCAGCCGTCTTCTCTTGCCTTGCAGTCAGCAGGTACGGACTTTGTTTCGCAAACCAGCGAAAGCTCACAGTCGGTCTTTCCGATGAAGAAAAACTCTCCCGAAAGCGTGTTCTGCGTTATTGCTGTGGGCTGGCAGACTGTAAGTTCATAGGGAAGTATCTCAAGTATCATCAGCTATCTCCTTGTACATATTGATATGGGGGCAGAATTCGTCCATATACTCATCGCCGAAAGGAATATACCCCAGCGACTTGTAAAAGCCTGTGACTCTTACCTGTGCGGATAATTCAAAGCGGCGGAATCCCTGCTTTACTGCGTAGTCCTCGCAGGCCCTCACCACCTCGGCACCAAGTCCTGTTCCACGGTATTCCTTCAGCACTGCCACTCTGCCGATATGCATTGTCCTGCCGTCCTCGGTAAAGAATCTTGCGGTTGCGGCACATTTTCCGTCCTGATAGAGTACACAGTGCACGGAACGGCTGTCCGTTTCATCGAATTCCGTTTCAAACCCCTGCTCCTCCACGAATACCTTTTCACGTATCATTGCGGCATCGGGAAGTTTTTCAAGGCTCTCCGAAAAAACTGCTTCTGTATTTCTCATACACATATCAGAGCACCCTTGAAAGGAATTCTTTCAGACGTGGACTTTCGGGATTCGAGAAGAACTTGTCTGGGCTGTTCTGTTCCATGACAACTCCGTCAGCCATGAACATCACACGGGACGCAACTTCTTTTGCAAAGCCCATTTCGTGAGTAACGACTACCATAGTCATTCCCTCATCTGCAAGCTGTTTCATCAGGTTGAGTACCTCGCCTACCATTTCGGGGTCAAGGGCTGACGTTGGCTCATCGAAAAGAATAACTTCGGGATTCATTGCAAGCGTTCTTGCAATGGCGATCCTCTGCTTCTGACCGCCTGACAGACTTGCAGGATAATCGTCGGCCTTGTCGGGGAGTCCTACTCTTTTGAGAAGTTCAGCCGCTTTCTTGTCGGCTTCCTCCTGAGTCATGATGCCCAACTTTACGGGAGCGAGAGTGATATTCTTCTTTATGGTGAGATGTGGGAAAAGGTTGAAATGCTGGAAAACCATACCCATTCTTCTGCGTATCAGGTTTATCTCTTTGTCGTGGAGTTTTGTTATCTCCTTGCCGTCGAAGTAGATCTCGCCCGATGTGGGAGTTTCCATAAGGTTGAGACAGCGTAGAAATGTACTTTTTCCCGAGCCTGAGGGTCCGATGATAACTACCTTTTCGCCCTTCTGTATCTCCTCGGTAATGCCTTTCAGCACCTTTCTGTCACCAAAATCCTTGGTAAGGTTTTTAACGCTTATCATTTGAAGCAAGTCTCCTTTCGAGTAAATTCACAAGACGGGTCAGAAGGACCACCATAATAAGGTAGATCAGCGCTACAGCTATAAGCGGCATGAACGCCGAGAAAGTCTGTGAACGGATGATATCTCCGCCCTTTGTGATGTCTGCAATGGCAATGTATCCTGCAACCGATGTTTCCTTCAGAAGAACGATAGCTTCATTTGCAAGGGCAGGAAGCACTGTTTTCAGCGCCTGAGGCATGATTATGGAAACCATGGTCTGACGGTAGTTGAGACCGAGACTTCTTCCTGCTTCAAGCTGACCTACGTCAACAGCCATGATACCGCCTCTGACGATCTCAGCAACATATGCTCCCGAGTTGATACCAAAGGCGATTATTGCCACGAAAGTCTTGGAAATAGGCACAGACGCAAAAATAACGAAATAAATGATAAGAAGCTGTACAACAACAGGTGTTCCACGAATGACTGTGAGATAGATGCGGCACAGTATATCCGGTATCAGCAGACGCTTCGTCCTCAGATATGTGGAACGGATTATAGCCACAAGAAAGCCGAGCACCATACCGATGATAACGGCAAAGAATGTGATAATAAGTGTAGTTTTCAGACCGTCTGTAAGGTATCTCCAGCGGTCTTCTTCAATAAAATTCTGTCTGAAGCTTTCAGCAAAATTCATATCAAGACTCCTTTCAAAATCATGAACAGGCTGTCCTTTCGGGGAACAGCCTGTGTGTTATCAGTCCTTTCTCACCATTACAACCAGGTGAGTAGTTGTGTATGTATCAGAGAAGAGAACGTTCTTCTCACGGTCGGGAGTAACTGTCATTCCTGCAACTCCCACATCAGCCTTTCCTGACTGTACAGCAGGGATAATGGAATCGAACGCCATATCCTCTACCTGAAGTTCATAGCCCAGCTGATCACAGACAGCGTTCATCATGTCGATATCGAAACCTATGATATCTGCGCCGTTCTTGAATTCATAAGGCGGAAACTCCGCATTTGTAGCCATTACCAGCTTGCCCTTGCTGTGGTCTGTGCCCTCGGGAGTTGTATAAGCGCTCTTGCCTGCATTCTCGCTGTCGTAGTTATCCTTGATCTGCTTTAATGTACCGTTGTCGCTGAGAGTTTTCAGTGCACCGTTTATCTCGCTCTGTAAAGCAGTATTTTCAAGCTTGATCGCAATAGCGTAGGACTCATCGGCATATCCTTCGGAAAGCTTTGTGATGTCCTGATTATTCCTGAGGAAAGCCTCAGCAGTATCGCTGTCGATGATGATAGCATCGATCTTGCCCTGCTTGAGTGCCTGTACAGCGTCCGAATACTTGTTGTACTTCTCAACTGTTGCGTCCTCTACGTCCTCAGCAAGGGTATCGCCTGTAGTACCCAGCTGAACACCGATAGTCTTGCCTTTCAGATCATCGATGGAGTGTACGGGATTCGGCTTTGCGCTTGCCCCGCATGAAGAGAGCATTGCTGCCAACATAAGAGATGCAGCAAATCCTGTGATAGTTTTTTTCATGTCTCATATTCCTTTCTGTCCAGTGCCTTTCGGCCTGTAGTTATAGAATCATTATAACACTATGAATAGCAAAATGCAAGGGGAAATGATGATTTATACGGCATATAAAAAACAGCTGTAGGTATTCGTTCATCCTTACAGCTGTTTATATTTATCCGGCAGAAAGGTATATCATTCGCCGAGTGCGTTGATTATGCACTTTTTCAGTGCTGTGAGATCAAAGACATCCAGCGTTCCGTCGGTTATCATATCGGCACGTTTTCCCTGTTCTTCGGTCATATCTCCGCTGCCGTGAAGCCATTTGCTGAACACTACCGCATCGGCTACATCAAGACCGCCGTCAGCGTTGATATCTCCCATAAGCAGTTCGGGGATATCCTGAGGGACAGGTTCTGTCACTGGAACTACTTCCACGGGAACGACCTCGCCGTTTGAGGAAGCAGCCTTCATTCTTCCTGCGTACTCCATAACAGCAGCTTTAGCTTCATCGGGAGTCTGAATGTCATAGCTGTAAAGTTCAGCATCAAAATTATCATAGCCGTCGCCGCCCTCGATAAGGTTTGGTATCACAACGTTTTCGCTTCGGCTTTCTGCAATTTTATAAGCGTATTCACCGCCCATGTCGCAGTTGTCGAATTTATCACCGAAGGACTTGATAGTTCCCGAAAACTTGTCTTTTCCCATATTTATCGCATACAGCGGATTGGTTGCCTTTTCAAAATAGTTGCACTCCGAGAATATCTTTGAATTGTATGAAGCGCAGATACCGTACTCGGAGTTAGTGGAGAAATAGTTGTTGAAAGAATGGATATGTGCATTTCTTGCACGGGGATTTCTTGACTGTGTATTGTTGAACCAGTTGTGGTGGTAGGTTATGAAGTCCTGTATCTGATCTGCCCTGCCGCCTACAAGGGATGTCTTGTGACAGTCCCTGAACTCGTTGTATGACACTGTAACATACTCAGCCCACTTCATATCCACTGAACCGTCGCCCTCGGCTTTATCAGCGTCAACATGGCCGTTGCCTGCAAACTGGTTGAAGCCTCTTTCGATCGTATTGTTGTGCACCCATATATGAGCGGAACGTATTTCGGCATTTCCTGTCATGGCTATACCGTCATCGGGATAATTTCCCAGCCACAGATTGCGGAATTCACAGCTTGTGCAGCGCTTCATCTCAATTCCCCACGATCTGAGGTCTGTGTCAGGGCCGATACCCTCAACAGTAACATTTGAGCTGTTCTGGAGATAAAGCATATTCGAGCCGTCATTGTGGCTTCCGTCGTTGGCTACAGTACCGCTTGGCACATCAAGGCCGCCTACAAATCGGAATACCACATTCTTTGGTTTTGCGCTGAAAAAGATATTGTAAAGACCGACCTTGCCGTTGTAGGTTATGGTGTCCTTGTTTTCGTTGGTAACGTAGATGACTGTAACGTCAGGCTTCAGTGTACCGTCATCATTGTATCCGCCTATGCCTTCAAAGTTGTGATGAGCGTATCCGCTTCTGTCATATGCCATTGTTTTCGCTGTAAATTCGGCATTTCCCTTAGAACCTGATATCCTGACAGTGTATTCTGTATCTCCTTTCAGTCCGGGGATATCCACTCTTGTGCCACGTATCAGTTCGGGGTCAGCATCGGTGAAAACGCTCTCTCCTGCCTGTGCATAGCTTACATGAACGTCGCTTCCTATGGCGTTTTCGTCCCATTCCGCATAGGCTGACTCAAACCATCCGCCGCACAGTTTAACGGCGCTTTCCTCCATGATAACGGCATTATCCGTCACCGCATCATCTGCCATAGCGTACATTGGAAATGCAGTGAGCTGAACTGCGGACAAAGCGATAACAGCTGCATTCATGAGCTTTCTGCTGAATGTTTTCCTCATTTTAATATCACCTCAAAAAAATAAATAAAAACGGTAAAGCCGTTAAACCGATGATCCATATAGGGTGCAGACCTGTCTGTATCTGTGTTTATACGGCTTTTCCGAGGATACCTGTCCCCCATGACAAAGTACTATTAGATGATATCACAGAAAAGGAAAAAAATGTATGATAAATCGTACTTTAAAATTGATTTAATCAGCTTTTTTCATCAGGTCTGAGTATTTCCATATCGTGGATACGGCTGATATCCTGCCCTGTGAATGCGGTCTGAATCAGCGCATATGTAATGTCAGAGGCAAGTTTTTCTTCTTCCTCTGCGGTATGCTTCGGTATGCGGCACTCTATCAGCGCTCCGTTGCAGATGTTCCTTATAACTCCCGTGATACCGTTTTCTGTCTCGGTCTCACTTATTATTTCGTACTCCGTCCGCTCATACATCGATGGCTTTTCATCCGGCATATTATCAGCTCCCTTCCGTAATCTATATGGTATCTCCGTCAAGAGTATGCATTGTCCGCCTTTGAAGGAAATATACTGGAAAGAAAGGAGTGGTAAAGTGGAAGAATACTGCATTTACCTGAGAAAATCCCGTGCAGATGCAGAGGCTGAAGCACGGGGCGAGGGCGAAACTCTTGCCCGTCACATGAAAATGCTCACCGAACTTGGCTGTAAGCAAAAGCTGAACGTGACAAGGATATACAAGGAGATAGTCAGCGGAGACAGCATTGCCGCCCGTCCGCAGATGCAGGCTCTCCTTGAAGATGTAAACAGCGGACGATATTCAGGGGTCCTTGTAGCCGAAATAGAACGTCTTGCCCGTGGTGACACCATCGATCAGGGCATAGTGGCTCAGGCTTTCCGTAAGTCGTCAACAAAGATCATTACTCCCGTAAAGACTTACGATCCTGACAATGAATTTGATGAGGAATACTTCGAGTTCTCGCTTTTCATGAGCCGCCGTGAATACAAGACCATCAACCGCCGTATGCAGACAGGCAGACTTGCTTCCGTCAGGGACGGAAACTACATAGGCACATCTGCTCCCTACGGCTACAGAAAGACATCTCCCCTGCCGAAAATACATACCCTTGAGATAATTCCCGAAGAAGCTGAGGTCGTAAGGCTTATCTACAGGCTTTATCTTGATGGGCACGGTCCCGGATATATCGCAGGCGAACTTGACCGCATGGGTATCAGTCCGCAGAAAAGCCGCTCATGGAATCCCTCCAGCATTAAAAAGATACTGTCCAATCATATGTACTGCGGTATGGTTGGATGGAAAAGCAAGTCCAACGGCGGCACACTGTACAAGGGGCTTCATCAGCCCATGATCAGTGAGGAAATATACAATGCCGTTCAGCAGAAAAAGCATTCCTCTCCTGCCGCTCAGATACATACAGACCAAAGGCTGATGAACTGCTATCACGGCATTCTCTTCTGCCGTAACTGCGGACATCAGATGAAACGCCGCAAAGTCACGGGAAACGGCAGTGAACATATGCTTTGCGTTTGCAGGGATTGCCGTGGAAAAACTGTCAGTTCCAAAACCGAAACAGTCAGTGAAGCTGTGATATCTGCTCTGCGCTACCGTATAAGCAAACTTCCGCATCTGATAAGAAACGGAACGGCCGTGCAGGAAGATCAGCCCGATGTTAAAACAATCCTTACCGCCGAACTGGAAAAGGCCAAGCGTCAGCTTGCAAGGATGTACGATCTGCTCGAACAAGAGATCTACGATAACGGTATTTTCCTCGAACGCTCGGAAACAGTCAGCGAAAAGATACGTTCTCTTGAAGCGTCCATAAGAGGTCTTGACTTCTGTGAAAAGCCTGTCAGTGATATGCCCGAAAAAGCCGTCCTCAGACTTGATGATGTTATGGGATGCTTTTTCTCAGCGGCTCCCGATGAAAAAAACAGACTTCTCCACGCTGCATTCAGCAGGATAGACTACCATAAAACGAGAAGGTGCAGCCGTAACAATAAAGATACCGACCTGATGCTGAACGCTTCTTTCCTGTAAAACTATGTACAACAAGGCTATGGCAATAAATTACAGTATCCGGTAAATATAAAGACCCCAAACGCTAAACTCGCTAAAGTAATAATCTCTCAGCTCGGAGGTCCTGACGGCGAACTTGCGGCTTCGCTGAGATATCTCAATCAGCGCTATGTTATGCCGTACCCCGAAGTAAAGGGACTGCTGACCGATATCGGCACAGAAGAACTCGCCCACGTTGAGATGATCTCGGCCATTCTCTATCAGCTTACAAAGGGGCTCTCCATCGATGAGATAAAAGCAGGAGGATTCGACACATATTTCGTCGATCACACCACGGGCATATACCCTGTGGCCGCTTCGGGAGTTCCGTTTACAGCGGCATATTTCCAGTCAAAGGGCGATGTGATCACCGATCTCACTGAAAACCTTGCCGCCGAACAAAAGGCAAGAACCACCTACGACAACATCCTCAGACTGGCCGATGATCCCGATGTCCGTGACCCTATCCGCTTCCTCAGACAGCGTGAGATAGTTCATTACCAGCGCTTTGGAGAAGCCCTGAGGCTCGCACAGGATAATCTCAATTCAAAGAATTTCTACGCCTGCAATCCTGCATTTGACAAAAACTGCGGAAGATAACTACGGTACTCATATAGAAGCTTTATACGCATTTATCGGGGAAAAACCTTTCTGAGGAAAGGTCCTTTCCCCGAACCCCTTTTCCAAAGACTTTTAATAGAATTTTTCCCCTGAGAGGGCGCTCCACGAAAGATGTGAAAACCAGTAGTATTACTGTGAGCGC
>CADBAC010000007.1 GCA_902792495.1 Ruminococcus flavefaciens
TGACATTGGTTCCTGAAGGATTCAGTGTAAACACTGTGTAGTTGTCTTCATAATCCACTGTCAGGTTAGGATCCAGCTTTGAATATTCAACTGATTTGTCGATATATTCACTTTTCAGCTTACTGAAGTCGATGAATTTCTCGCCAGCGTGCGCAATATAAGCATCGTCATGTCTTGTTGAGCTTACAATGAGATAATCAACATCGCCTGCTGCCTTGTCTTCGGGATTTCCGAAATCGACACGGACAACATTTGCCATAAGGTTTGTAGGATAAGACACTTCTCCATCTGTTACAACCTGATTCGTTTCGTTGTCATATTTGGTGCAATGGATCGGATAATTTGGCGGGAACATGAAATCTGTGTAATTATGCAGTTTCAAGTCACCATAAAGTACACCATTATCAGTTCCGGTAGCACCATATTGATCCCACACGATAGACTCGCTAACAACGTTGAGCATTCTGCCAATCTCTTCCTGGTTAGGTGAAGAGGGGCGTCCCACATCAGAATCAGCACCACTGACAATAAGCTTTGGCGTAGCTATGTTACCATTAATATGCTGTTTAACAGTAACTTCGTCAAACGCAAACAAGTGGAAGTCACCGGCCACACCAAGGGGGCTGTTGCCATACCACATTGTTTCTTCGTATGGCCCGTCCAGTATCGGCAGTCCGTCGGTAGCAGTCGAGTCCGCCTTAGCTGAAAGAGCCATGCCGCTTGGCAATCCGTACGTGACCGCCAAGAGGGCTGAGGTAGCGCCGCTTAAGAGGCGTTTCCCCATAGTTTTTTTCATGGTCATTCCATCCTTTCATAAAAAATTTTCTAAAATCCCATTCCCCAAAAAGCCTAAAATGTACGCAGCTTCTTCAGCATAGAATTTTACATTTAAATTATACCACACTTATATACAAATTGCAATATTCTCAGGATGTACAAGAATTAGAAAAATCTAAAAAAATTTTGTGTATCATGACATAATCTTCGTAAAAAACATTCCGTAAAAGTAATTTTTATTGTATATTACGACGATTTTTGCGCTTGATATTTTTTTATCTTTCGGATTTTTTGTGACCTGACAAAGACTAAATTATATTTGTAAACCTTATACAATTTGTAATATATCACATTATTTTCACATTTCTAACAAGTTTTTTCGTCATAATGCACTTTTAGCAGAAAAAAAGAAGATGAAAAATTTTCCAAAAAATACTATTTACTTTTTTGCCGAAACATGGTATTATATTGGTGTTGTATTATATCCCAAAAGGAATAGTAACAAGGAGGAAAACAAATGAAATTCAAACTCGACACCAAAAGCATGGTATTGCTCGGATTGCTCACCGCTATCGTGGTGCTCTTCTCGTTCACCCCGATAGGCTCGATCCCGATAGGACCGCTGGTAATCACACTTAACGTTATCCCCGTAGCAATAGCAGCAATTGCCCTCGGCCCCATAGGCGGTGCGATCATGGGAGCCATCTTCGGCATTTTCAGCTTCTTACAGTGCTTCGGCATCGGAATCCCCAGCGGAATGGGCGCTATTCTCGCCGAGATCAATGTTCCGCTCGCTTTCATCCAGCGTTTTGTGCCCCGTGCACTTGACGGCTTCCTCGCAGGCCTCATCTTCAACGGAGTCGCAAAGGCAACAGATGTACGTCTCTCATGCTTCGTTACAGGCTTCTGTACAGCCCTCATGAATACTGCATTCTTCATGCTGGCTCTGGTATTCCTCTTCGGCAATACAGAGTATGTTCAGGGACTTATGAAAGGCAAGAGCGTTATCCCGTTCATCGTAAGTTTCGTCGGCATAAATGCTGTTTGCGAAATGATAGTATGTACGATCATCACAGGCGCCGTCGGATTTGCACTTTATAAGGCAAAACTCATCAAGCCCATCACAGCAGAAAAAGCATCTGCAAAGTAAAAATAATACAACACGCCCTTCCCGTTTCGGGAAGGGTTTTTTACGTCTTGATATGAATCGGCATATATCAGAAATTTTCCAAAGCAAGCTGATGGAGGACAAAACGATTTTTTGGTGTATAAAACAACGAAAAATTTCCCTCGTTTGACTTAAATATAAAAAAAATCCGTTTTTCTTGAAAAAATTTCGTCACCGCAATTTTTAGTCATATTCAATAAAATTGCGGTTAGATAAATGTGTACTTGCACAAAAAATCAAGCCTAAATAACTAAAAAGACGTGATTTTGCAATGTTGTATTATTTAAGTTATTTTCTGAGTTCCCGTTAATTGGGCACTATTTCCTAATTTAATCATCAGCCTAAAAACTTTCTATTACATTTCTCAAAAAATCCAAAACCGCTCTTTTTCTATTGACTTTTTAAGGCTTTTAATGGTAATATAAATATACGATGTGCAATATTTTATCTTTTGTATACAGATAGCTATTGCATTATTATATAGTATATATAAATTATTATATAGATGATTTTGGAGAAAAAAGGAGCATCAGAATTAATGTACAACAGAGCGTTCTTATTCAATGGCATAGGCTCAAAGCCCGAGAAGCTTGTAGAAAAACTCACACCCGAACTCAAAGAAAAATACGACTATTACCGCATGGAAGCTTTTTCACGGCTTGGTCTTCCCACAGACCTGAACGAACTGACAAGCCATCAGGCTAAGACTGCTGAATGGCTGCTCCCATTTATCTGCGACAGAGTCGTTTATGAATATTACATAGATCAGGGCATCACTCCCGATATCGGCATGGGCTACAGCTCAGGCATCGTTATCGCAAGTGCCTGCCTCGGTTCGATAAGACACGAGGACGCTCACCGCATCATCATGTCTCACTGCTCAATGCTCCAAAAGGTGGAGGAAAGCGGCGATAAGCTTGATATGGGCGTTATCATCGGATTCTCCTACGACGAGCTGAAGGAACTCTTCAAGGACAAGTTCAGCCCCGATGAACTCATCATCGGAAGCGGCAACTCAAGCTTCCACGTTATGGTATGCGGCAAGTCCGAGGCCGTTGCAAAGGCTGTTGACTTCTGCACAGAAGAAGGCGCTATCAAGGCATTTGTCATGAAGACAGGCACAGCTTTCCACTACCCCGTTATGAAGGATCTGGACGAAGAAAGCATCGGTGTTTGCAAGAGCCTCGACTTCAAGACTCCTGTTTGCCCGCTCATGTCCGTGTTCGACATCGTTCCCCTTGAGACAGCCGAGCAGATCCGCCATGAAAATATTATAAATGTATACACTCCCATGCGCTGGGATCTGGCACTCAAAAAGCTGGAAGAACTCGGCGTAAAGGAATTCATAGATACCAGCGCAAACGGCGCTGTCAAGAAGTTCTCAAGAGTAAGCAGAAAGTGCAAGATCTACACACTTGAGGATGTTCTCAGCGGCAATTACAAACCGCATACCCATACTTCAAAGAAGACAAAGCCTGATAATGCGGCTTTGACATATTCCAATTCACAAAATTCAAATGGAGGCTACTACTATGAGAGAAATTACAGATGAGATCAGACAGGAAATAAAGGACATGATCTTCGATTACTACGCTGACGAATGTGAAGTTGACAAGTCTGAGATCACAATGGAATCCAACCCTACAGAGGATCTTGGCAGCGATTCACTTATGTTCGTTGAGCTTATCGAGATGACAGCTGACAAGTACGACCTCGACATCAAGCTTCAGAGCATCGGCAAGTATATGCTCAAGACTCCTATGGACACAATGGCAGATGTTGTTGATATGTTCTGCAAGATCTATCAGTACGGCAACGATGTTGTTAATCAGTGAGGTAGCAAACGGTGAATTCTAATTTATCAGAGCTTCATGCTGTGGATAATATCGCCGTTCTCACAATTGACAACGGTCCTAAGAATCTGCTCTCAGAACCTGAATTCATAGACCGCAGAGAGCTCCTTAGCTGGCTGGACGAAAATCCACAGACAGGAGCTCTTGTCATTGTCGGAAAGGGCAGACATTTCTCCCACGGCGCTGATGTTTCACGCTTCGGCACTACCGAAAGCTCAGCCCTTTCGGAAAAGCTGGAAAGTGCCCGTGAGCTTCTCAGAACTATCGAGGACCTCCCCATCGTAACTGCCGCAGCTATCAACGGCGGCTGCTTCGGCGGCGGACTTGAAGTCGCTCTCAGCTGTCAGTTCCGCATAGCTTCACCTAAGGCTCTCCTCGGCCTTACCGAGATAATGCACGGCGTTGTTCCGGGTATGGGCGGTATGGAGCGTCTCTACAGGCTTCTTGGCAAGGAAAAGGCTCTTCAGATGATACTTCAGGGCGAAATGATAAACGCTCAGGATGCCCTCGCTATGGGACTTGTCACAAAGGTCACAGAGCAGAAGGACGCTTTCGAGGAGACTATGAGTTTCGTAAAGGAACTTATCTCAGGCAAGTCAATGGCACAGATAAACGGTATCGTCAATACCATCAACCGTGCCGCTCACGGAGTGGAAGACCCTTCAAAGGGATGCTTCGAGGCTGCACTTGCGGAGGCAGGAAAGCAATGAACAAAAGTACATTCCGCCTGACAGTGCGTGGCTGTGAGCTTGACTCATTCGGTCACGTCAACAACGCTGTATACCTCCAGTATGCCGAAACAGCTGTCTGGAACTTCTTCAGGAACAGTCAGCTTCTCGATATGCTCTTTGAAAGAGGACTTTTCCCCGTTATACTGGAAAGCACACAGCGATACATCCACGAACTGAAAATATTCGACGAGGTAAGGATAGAATCGGAATTCCGCACCTCAGGCGGTATTATAAACTATAAACACAAGATATTCAACGAGGGAACAGGAAAGATATCATGCAAGGTCAACGGCAAGCTTGCTTTTGTTGACCATGACCGTGTGATATGCAGTGTCCCCGATGAATTGATGGAATATCTGGAGAGTGACAACGATGATAATAAAAACTGACGAATTCGTAACAGAAGTAAGCGGTATCGCTTCACTCAGTGAACTTAAAGGCGCAGAACTGGGTACACCGTGTATGCTCATCGTACAGGGTGACGGCAGCCTCTCCGCCGATAAGTCTGACAAGGCTCTGGACGACTTCTTCATGAATGCTCCTTACATAACAGCACTTGCTGCCGATTCTCCGTCCGAGGATGCCGCATCACGCTTCGATATGGTCATCCCCGCAGGTGATACAAGCGAGTACACAGCGCAGCTTTTCAAGGATAAGACAAAGTGGCAGGCTGACCAGATAAACGCCTGCTTCATCGCAGCAAGAAAGGGCAGCCAGGCTGATATCCTCGACTGCGAATCAAGAGCATTCTACCGCCTTATGGCAGCAAAGAACGGAGGCAGCGACAATGAGTGATACTATCAATATCGAGCTGACCGAAGAAAACGGCGTTCTCAGCTTCGTTATGAACGCACCGAGCAATAACATCATGTCCGCAGCTTTTCTTGAAAAATTCGAGGCCGTTATGGACGAGGTCGCTGAGAAAGCGGCTAAGGGCGGCATCAAGGGCATGATAATCAGAGGCGGCGGCCGTCACTTCAGCGTCGGTGCCGATGTGGACGCTCTTTCAGACCGCTCACAGAAGGAAAGCTACAGCGACGAGGACGGTATCCTCCCTGCTTCTCATGTGAGACAGAAGGCCCGCTTTACTTTCCTCCGTGACCTCCCATTCCCCGTTATCAGTGTCATCACAGGCTTCTGTATCGGCTCAGGCAGTGAAATTGCCGTAAACAGCCACTACAGAATAATCGAGAAGAACGCAAGAGTCGGTCAGCCTGAGTCAACTTTCGGCATCCTCCCTGCACTGGGCGGTGTCGCAAGAAATATCGAGATATGCGGAATGAAAAACGCATACGAACTGGTAATGACAGGCGAGATGATACCTGCTGAAAAGGCTTACGAGATAGGCTATGCAGATATCTTCGCTGAAAAGAAACAGGGAGTTCCCGAAGCGCTCAGCCTTATTGAGTATATTTCTGAGAATTACGAAACTTTCTCACCTGCACGTTTCAGGGAGTACATTGCTGCTTACAAGAAGAGCAGGGAGGCATAAGGTATGAATATCGGCATTATCGGCTACGGAAAAATGGGAAAGGAGATATTCTCACTTTTCTTCGACAAGCTTCCCGACGCAAACTTCAGGATATACGACATAGCACCATCAGAAAAGAACACCGCTGATGTGCTGAAAACTCTCGGCAAGAGCCTGAAAAGAAAAAAGATCACCGAGGAACAGTACGAATCCAAAAAGGATTCCTTCCTCTTTACTGACAGCATTTCGGATATGAAGGACTGCGATATAGTCATTGAGGCTATATTCGAGGATGTAAAGGTCAAGCAGGACACATTCCGTCAGCTTGCAGAGACAGTTTCTGAAAACTGCCTGCTCCTGACAAATACTTCTACTTTGAAAATCTCGGACGTTTTCGAGGGCATCCCCCACAGAGAACGCTGCTTCGGCCTACATTTCTTCTACCCTGTGAAGCTCTCGGGCTACGTTGAGCTGAACATCCTCCCCGATTCCGCCCCCGAAGCTGTTGCAAAGGCAAAGGCTCTCGTTGAAGCAGGCGGAAAGAGACCTGTAGTCCTTGAAGGCTGCTACCACATCTACCTCAATCAGCTCCTTTCATGTATGGTGGGACACGCTATCATCATGAAGGATATGGCAGGTGTTTCCGTCAAGGAAATGAACAAGGCGCTCGCTCCCCTCTTCTCACTTGCTCCCCCATTCGATATCCTCGACAGCGTGGGAGTAGGACTTATGGGCAAAAGCCCCGAAAACTTCAATATCCCACGATGCAGACAGCTTCAGGACAAGTGCTATGAAGTATTGCAGAAATGGACTGCGGAAGGCTGTCCGCAGGGACCTCTTGCTTTCCTGGATCATATGGCTGAAAACGAAGCCGATACAGGAAACAGCTGCGAAAATGCAGAGATCGATATGATGGCTTACCTCCTCAACGAGACTGTGAATACTCTTGAGGACTACAGCGGAGACAAGGAAGTGCTCTTTGAGGCAGTATGCGATACACTGGGTCTTGCAGAAAAGGCCTCTTATTACTACAATGAATTCGGCGCAGATGCACTTTTCTCCGCACTGGATAAATATAAAGAAGCAACAGGCTTCACTTCTTACGATCACAAGGATAAGACCGTATGGGACGGTTATCTCGGATAAGTCCCCTGAAAGAAAGGATAAATATGAATAAAGTAGTTATTACAGGCCTGGGCGCCATTACTGCTATCGGCCTTAACACAGAAGATTTCTGGAACGCTCTCATCAACGGCGAGGGCGGTATCGACAAGATCACACGTATCCCCGTTGAAAACCACGACACTACAGTAGCCGCTCAGGTAAGCGACGACTTCGAGGCTCTCGCTTCTAAGTACTGGAAAAAGCGTCAGCTCAGCGCTACTACAAAGAGCTCAAGAATGGGCCTTATCGCAGCAGGCGAAGCTGTAGATGACTGCGGCGCTGACATGAGTGCTCTCAACGGCTCAAGAATCGCCGTTATCTTCGGTATCGCAGATAACTCCTACGACGATGCCGAGCAGGATATCAAGCCAAACATCATACTCAAGCGTATGCCAAGTGAAGTTCCTGCTATGCTGGCTATGAAGTACGGCATCACAGGCGCTACATTCAACGTAAGCACAGCCTGTGCTTCATCCGCTTATGCCGCTGCTCTCGGAAAGCAGTTCATACAGTCGGGAATGTATGATATGGTCATCGTAGGCGGTATGTCTAATGTTGTTTCACACATCATCCTGAACGGCTTCAATCAGCTTCTTGCCATGTCTGTAAATCCCGATCCCGCAACAGCTTCACGTCCTTTCACAAAGAACCGTGACGGCTTCATCATGGGCGAAGGAAGCGGCGTTATGATCCTCGAATCAGAGGAACACGCCAAGGCAAGAGGAGCAAGGATCCACTGTGAACTTGCAGGCGCAAGCATGACCTGTGAAGCACACAACCTTACCGCTCCGAAGACTGACGGTGAAGGCATGGCTGAGACTATCACCCTTGCACTCAAGGATGCAGGCATATCCCCCGAGGAAGTTGACTACATCAACGCTCACGGCACTTCAACAGGCCTCAACGATCTCTATGAGACAATGGCAGTAAAGAAAGTATTCGGCGAAAGAGCATATGATATCCCTATGTCATCCATCAAGGCAGCTATCGGCCATACCCTTGCAGCCGGCGGCGCTCTTGAAGGTATTGCCTGCGTAAAGGCTATCGAGACAGGCACACTTCCTCCGACTATCCACTACGACGAGCCGGATCCGGAGCTTGACCTGAACTACATCCCCAACAAGGCTATAAAGAAGGATATAAACGTTGCTGTATCGAATTCATTCGGTTTCGGCGGCAACAACGCTACCCTCGTATTCAGAAAGTACGAAGGCTGAAAGAAAGGATAAATTATGCCGATAGCACAGATGAAAACCAACTATAAGCTGGACGCAAACGCAAAGACCAGATTCCTCGATGAAGCAGCAAGAGAGCTTTCAGATATCCTGAAGAAGCCTCTCCCTGCTATCATGGTAATGCTGGACGACTGCTCCATGTATATGAACTGCTCTGATGATACAGTATTCTTTGCTGAGTTCAGATATATACTCCCACAGGAATACGCTGACAACAAGGCAGCTTTTCTGAAGGAACTGGCTGACCGTATGCTGGCTCTTATACAGAAGCACACCCATGTTGACCCTTACCGTATATATATGCAGTTCACGGAGATGACCCGTGAGGGCGCATGGAAATATACGGGCTGACAAGAATGAAAGGAACTGATTAACATGAAATGGGCAATTAGAGATTTATTAAATCCTGTAGTAACAAGATCAATGCTCTACGGCAGCGATCCCTTCGATATAGAGTACATCCTCAAGCAGGTCGATCAGATCAAGGCTATGAGCGGAAAAAAGATCCAGGCTGTATGGCTGGATAACTGGCACGCAAAGATCGACCACTATTCAGCTCTCCGTGATAAGGCTGAGGCAAACGGTCACAGAATATCAGCAAGAGCATATGCAAAGATGGTAACAGAGTGCCACTATGCCTGCTTTATGATAAATATCGACGATGTTGACACAAAGCGAGAGATCTACCACGGTCTTACAGAAAGCTACAAGCACTATGTAAGCCTCTGCGACAACAAGATCGAGTACATTGAGATCGATACAGAATACGGCAAGCTCCCTGCTTATATCCACTATCCCGATGACGGAAGCAAGGCAAGCTACCCTGTAGCTATCACATACTCAGGCATCGGAAGCTGCAAGGAAGAGCTGGAAATGCTCTCACAGCCCCTCAATGAGAGAGGCGTAGCAGTTATCACTCCCGATATGCCGGGCGCAGGCGCTGCTATCATCGATAACAACGTAAAGTGCGGCGGTCCTCAGATAGAAGCTGCATTTGATGCAATATACAAATTCATCGACAGCAGAAACGACCTCGACAGCGACCGTATCGCTAACTTCGGTCTCTGCATGGGCGGCGGATACGCTTTCCGTGCAACTGTAAAGAATCCTAAGGTAAAGTGCTGCGTAAGCCTTTTCCCTCTCCTTATGCACTTCGCAGATCAGGGCTCTATCCCGATCTGGATGAAGAAGGGCAAGTGGAGCAGCTATCAGTACGCTGAGGATTACCTTGAGGGTATGAAGATACTTGAAGAAGGCACTCATGCTGCTGACTTCCTTATGGTGCACAGCGATGACGACAACTGGATGAGCCCTGAGGCTTCCGAGAGACTCTACGAGAAGGCTACAGGCTACAAGGAGAGAATGCAGGTAACCGAAAAGCCTGCTTATGCTTCAGAAGAGACCATCATGCACGCTATGCCCGTTGGTGAGCAGTATCACTGGGTAAAACACGAAGCAGCAGATTTTATTGCTGAGAGACTGACAGGAGAGAAAAAATGAGCAAGAACTTTTTTGATTACTACAGCAAATACGCTCAGGAGACACCTGACAAGGTCCTCCTCCGTATCGATGAAAATACACTGACATACAGCGAATTCATGGAAAAGACAGCTCTTTTCGGTTCCGCACTGAAAAAGCTGGGCATCGGCGAAAACGACAAGGTAGGCCTTGTAATGCCTAACAGCATCGAGTGGTTCATCGCTTTCTGGTCAGCTGTAAGAATAGGCGCTCAGCCTGTTCCTATGGACCCGCAGAGCGGTTCACTGGAGCTTTCAAGACTTATCCCTGCTACAACAGTAAAGGTCATATTCGCATTTGAAAAGTACAAGGCAAACAGCATCCTCGGTGCTGTAAGCGCACTTGTACCCGAGAAGATATCTCTCACAAAGGTGATCTGCTTTGCTGACGAGAATGCTCTTCCAAAGGATGACTGCTACATCACAGCTGACAAGTTCGTGGCTGAGTACGGCGAGAAGGAATGCGAGATATTCCAGCCTGAGTACCTCCACACAATGTCACTTGCCTGCACATCAGGAAGCACAGGCACTCCTAAGATCCTTTCAGTTCCTTCAGGCGGATTCCTTTCCACTCAGAAGGACATGGGCGACTACCTTGGATTCACATCAGACGATGTAATGATGCTCGGTATGACACTCTACCACCAGGGCGGTTTCGGTATGGGTCAGCAGATGGCTCTCAAGGGCGGTACTATGATGTATCAGCCTCAGTTCAACCCTGTAGAGTTCCTTGAGACAGTTCAGAAGTACAAGGTAAACGTTATCCAGCTTACATCCACACTTGCAAAGGTGCTCCTTTCAACACCTGATTTCGACAAGTATGACCTTTCAAGCGTTCGTGCCTGCTACTTTGCAGGTGAAGTTCTCCCCAAGGAGATAGCCGATATCTTCGTTGAGAAGCTTGGCATCAGAGTTATCAACGTTATCGGTTCTTCCGAGACCTGCACAATGGTAGTATGGGATTCTGCAAGAGATGCAGGTACAGACCCCAGCGACTTCCGCAAGCTCAGCTTCACAGATGTAAGAGTTATCGACGCTCAGCACAACGATGTTGCTGAGGGCGAGATCGGTGAGCTCTGCGTATACACAGACGGCGTTATCACTGATTATTTCGGCAACCCTGAGCTTTCAGCAGAGAAGATCCTCACAGACGATCAGGGCCGCAGATGGTTCTGCACAGGCGACCTTGTAAACAAACTGCCAAACGGTATCGTTCGTTTCGCAGGCAGAAGCAAGCGTATCATCAAGCGTGGCGGCAATCTTGTACACGCTGAGGAAGTTGAGGCTTGCCTCCTTACACATCCTAAGATCGCAGCAGCAGCTGTAACAGATGAACCGCATCCTGTTATCGGCCAGCAGATCGTTGCATACATCCAGCCAAAGGGCGATGAGAAGGTCACCAGAGGCGAACTTGCACGTTACTTCGACGGCAAGCTTTCAGCATACAAGGTACCCGATAAGGTAGTTCTCGTTGAAGAGATACCAAAGGATATCGGTAAGATACAGTTCAAATATCTCAGAAAGAAGGAGTATAAATAATGAATAATCTCGATTGGAACGAATTCACACAGGTCATCTCCGATTACGTAGGAGTTGACGCTTCAGAGATCACAAAGGATACAGACGTTTACGACGATCTTTATCTCGATTCACTGGGACTTTTCGGTCTCGGTTCACACATCACAGAGACTTACAAGCTTGGTCTTCCCCTTTCACAGGTAGCTTCTATCAGCAGAGTAGGCGAATTCTTCGACCTTCTCAACGAAAAGGGCACACCTTCAGAGGACTGATATGGTACTTTTCTTTCTCCCACACGCAGGAGGCTCAGCAAAGAGTTACAGCTCGTTCAAGCGCTTCCTGCCAAAGGAGCTTACAGTAGTCCCTATGGAGCTCTCAGGGCGCTTCACACGCTCCTCTGAGCCTCTCCTTGATACAATAGAAGGCTGCGTTGCCGACCTCATAGAGAAGCATTCTGAGCTTCTCAGAGGGGATTACGTTATTTTCGGCCACAGCATGGGTACTGTTCTCGCTACTGAATTTGTACGTCAGGCTAAGGCAAAGGGACTGGCTACGCCGAAGCATATCTTCCTCTCAGGCAAGAATCCTCCCGATGAGGACGTTCACTGCTTTGAGGACGTGGAAAATGCTTCCGACGAGGATATCGTGGCTTTCTTCAATAAGAACAGCCTTGCATCCGCACCTGTCATTCCCGATGAGGAACTGGTAAAACAGCTGAACAAAGTGCTTTGCACCGATGTACGCATGGCTGAGAGATACAAGGCTACTCCCGATGATATCGACTTCGGATGCGATATCACAGTGCTGTACGGAACAGAAGATCCGCTCATGCAGACAGTTGATATGAACACATGGAGCAGATTCACTTCGGGCAGATGTGAAGTCATCCCATTCAGCGGCGATCATTTCTACTTCGGCGCACACAAAGAGGAGATCTGCAAAATAATCATTGACAAAATATAAAAGCGCAGCCCCGAAGCATTTCAAAGTGCTTCGGGGCATTTTATTTTATCCGTATATATTTATTTGAAATAAGCGGTATCAAAATCCTCACCGTTGTTCAGCTTATCAAATAATTCCAGCAAGCCTTTCTGCTGATGAGTCTCCATCCAGACACCGACCTCATGTTTCGCATTCAGATAGCGGAAACGCCTGTCATCTGCTGTTCCTGCATAGAATTCGGAACCTGTATCCATCTCTTCAAGAGGAAGTGCGTTTTTTCCGTTATCAGTCTGTTCAATCCATGCATCCAGCCCATATTGCTCACGATAATCATTCTGCGTGGCAAGTCCCTCATCAAACCATGTGGGAAGACTTTCCAGGACATCCATATTCAGGCGGGTATGCAGCTCCGCATGAGTGAATTCATGTGCTATTATATCGATATTAATGTATTCATCCGAAACAGAAATGTAATTCTTCTTTGAATCGGAAGTTATGGTATCTTTTTCTCCGCCAAGCTTTGCAAGCAGTTTATCATCATCGCAGAAAATAATGATCGTAGTATCGGTACACTGCAATTCTCCGAAAAATGCTCTGTCACGTTCCAATGCATCTTCCGTGAGCCTGATCGCTTCTTTGATATTACCGGAATAGTTCTTGTTGACATAAATATTATCTGCTGCTTTTTCAAAGGAAATGCGGTACGGAACTGACATCCGATAGCCTAAAGGCGTAAACTGAAAAATATAAACAGCAGCCAGCAACACCAGCAGTATCAAAGAAATACAACAAATGATAATGATCTTCTTTTTGTTTAGTTTCACTTTCATGTTCATTTCTCCCATTAATTATATCTTTGCATTTTTGAATACGCTCATCATCTCGTTGGTAAGGCTGAGATCGCTGGGCTGTAACTCCACGTCTTCACGCTTAACCCACTCGGCATATTTCAGCTCATTGGCGTCCATATGTATTTCACCGTCGCCGTCAGCCTCGCAGTAAAATCCCACAAGGATATCCTGAGCCATTCCCCAGGGCTGAGACTTATAGTAGCGGATATTCTTCACCTTTACGCCTGTTTCCTCCATTACCTCACGCTCGACGGTCTGCTCAAGAGTTTCACCTATCTCGGTAAAGCCTGCCACCAGTGCGTTGTGAGCGTAGCCCTTGCGGTAACGGGTAATGAGTATGCTGTCCCCTTTTATAACTCCAACAATAACAGCAGGGTTGATACGTGGGTATATGACATTTCCGCAGCCGGGACATTTCATGGCACGTTCAGTTTCATGGAAAGCAAGTCCTCCTCCGCACTTTCCGCAGAATCGGTTGTCGCTGTACCATTTCCAGAGGTGATAGGCTGTGAAAGCGGCTAAAAGTTCCTTTCCACGGCATAAGTCACGAAGTTCCCTCAGTGTGCGGTAAGCGAAACCGTCAGCGCCGGATACGGCCGTGTCAGCCGTCATGAAATAGCGTTTATCGTCCACCGAAAAGAGATAGACCGCCTTTGAAGCGTCTGCACCTTTTCCTGTGGTAAAACTGAGAACTCCGTCAGAAACTGCTATGAGAAGCTTTCCGTCGCTGTCGAAACGGATCAGACAATCCGAATCGGTAAGAGTATATTTCCTGTAGCTGTTGTCAAGTCTGCTTGGGTAAATATCCTGTATCATAATTTCTCCTTTATATGCAACAAGAGCCGCTATAACTGTGGTGCTCATACAGCAGCTTTATATGTATTTATCGGGGGAAACCTTTCTGAGGAAAGGTTCCTCTGACGGAGGCGGTACCCTCTGTCAGCTTCGCTGACATCTCCCTACCCCGTAGGGAGTCTG
>CADBAC010000008.1 GCA_902792495.1 Ruminococcus flavefaciens
TGATAAATAATCAAAAAGTGCCTTTAATGCCGCACCTCTGTGGCTTATGGCATTCTTTTCATCAGCGGAAAGTTCAGCCATAGTCCTGTCGCCTACCATAAACACAGGATCGTAGCCGAAACCGTTGGTGCCACGCATCTCATGCCCGATACGGCCGATACAGCCGCCACTCATGGTCTTTACTTCGTTTTCGTCGATGTATGCGATAGTACATTGGAACGAAGCCGTTCTCTTATCATCGGGAACATCCTTCATTTCCTCCAGAAGCTTCCGGCACTCCTGACCCTTTGGTGCATATCTTGCGGAATAAACTCCCGGTCTGCCGTCAAGCGCATTGACGCAGAGACCGCTGTCGTCTGCGATAGTGGGCAGTTTTACGATGTCGTACACTGCCTTTGCCTTTATCATTGCATTCTCCGCAAAAGTTGTACCGTTTTCCTCGGGCTCGCAGTCAGCACCTGCTTCACGCTGTGATATAACTTCAATGCCCAGCGGAGCGAGAATTTCTCTCGCTTCACGGAGCTTATTTGCATTGTTTGTGGCCATGACCAGCTTCTTATTCATCGTCATCGCCCTTTCTGCCGAACAGTCTGCTGAAGAATCCACGCTTTTTCTTCTTCTCAGGCTGAGGTGCAGGAGCTTCTTCCTCCTCAGCTTCGGCTTCATCGTCAGACTCTTCGTCGTCTTCGTCCTCATCGTTGGACTCTTCGTCGTCTTCGTCTTCATCCTCGGACTCTTCGTCGTCTTCGTCTTCATCCTCGGACTCTTCCTCAGTTTCGTCTTCATCCTCGGACTCTTCATCGTCGTCGTCGTCCTCATCGTCGGATTCTTCCTCAGCTTCGTCTTCATCCTTGGACTCTTCATCAGCTTCGTCCTCATCGTTGGATTCTTCCTCAGCTTCGTCTTCATCCTCGGACTCTTCTTCAGCTTCGTCTTCATCCTTGGACTCTTCCTCAGCTTCGCCTTCGTCCTCGTCTTCCTCTTCGGTCTCGTAAGGAACAAATTCGCCGTACTCGTTGTATTCGCCGAGAACTACGTCTTCATCTGTCTCATAAGGAACGAACTCACCGTACTCGTTGTACTCGCCGAGAACTTCCTCGCCTTCTTCTTCGGTCTCCTCCTCTGCTTCTTCCACAGCCTCAGGCATCGCAAAGAGAGCGTCCACGAAGTCTCTGCTGTTGAAAGGCTGGAGGTCTTCTATCTTCTCGCCGATACCGATAAGCTTTACAGGGATGCCCAGTTCGTTCTTGATGGAGATAACTATACCGCCCTTTGCTGTACCGTCCAGCTTTGTGAGAACGATACCGGAGATCGGTGCTGTCTCGCTGAAAAGTCTTGCCTGATTAACGGCATTCTGACCTGTTGTAGCGTCCAGAACGAGGAGGACTTCTCTTGAACTTTCGGGAGCCTTCTTGTCGATGATACGGTTTATCTTTGCAAGCTCATCCATAAGATTCTTCTTGTTGTGGAGACGGCCTGCGGTGTCGATGATAACAACGTCGCATCCTCTTGCCTGTGCCGCATCAAGTGCGTCATATACAACAGCACCTGGGTCTGAACCTTCTGCGTGTTTTACTATGTCAACCCCTGCTCTTTCTGTCCATACCTGTAACTGGTCGATAGCCGCCGCACGGAATGTATCCGCTGCCGCAACGAGAACCTTTTTGCCCTCATTCTTGAACTGATGGCTCAGCTTTCCGATAGTGGTCGTCTTTCCTGCGCCGTTTACACCGATGACCATAATTACAGCAGGCGAAACGGAAAGGTCAAGTCCTGTATCGTCGCCCATCATTTCGGCTACTACCTCATGTATAAGCTCCATGATCTCCTGCGGATCGGTGATACCTCTCTCCTTGATCTTTTTGCGTATCTGACCGCATATCTCCTCGGATGTTTCCACACCGATATCGCTCATTATCATCTGTTCTTCAAGCTGTTCAAAAAGCTCATCATCTATTTCCGTGAAGGAGTTGAGAATACGCTGGATACCTCCGAAAAGGAAATCCTTGGTCTTTCTCAGTCCGTCAGCGATCTTTTTAATAATACCCATGTATTACCTCCGATTAACTGATTTCTGATTTATGCTTACTGTATATCTGCTACATCTTCCTGGAAATCCACCTGTTCCATCTTCAGCAGCTTGGAGATTCCGTCCTCCTGCATTGTAACACCGTAGAGAACGTTTGCTTCTTCCATAGCGCTTCGTCTGTGAGTGACCAGCACGAACTGAGTGGTATCGGTGAAGTTTTTCAGATACTGCGCATATTTTCTTACGTTTACTTCGTCAAGTGCCGCATCTATCTCATCGAGGATACAGAAGGGCGCAGGTCTCAGTCTCAGGATAGCGAAGTAAATAGCTATCGCAACGAACGACTGCTCACCACCCGAAAGGGATATAAGGTTCTTGATGACCTTTCCGGGAGGTGCTACGCTTATCTCTATGCCCGATTCAAGCACGTTGTCAGGGTCGCTGAGTATCAGCTCTGCCTTTCCGCCGCCGAATAATTCGACGAATATCTCCTTGAAGTTGGAGTTGATTATGCGGAAGCTGTCTGAGAATATCCTGCACATCTCCTCGGTAAGGTCAGTGATTATCTTCTCCAGTTCAGCCTTTGACTTCTGTATATCCGCTATCTGCCCGGACATGAAGGTGTATCTCTCCGATACTTCCTTGTACTCCTCGATAGCGTCAACGTTTACGCTTCCGAGAGCCCTTATCTTGTTGCGTACCTCTGTGAGTTCACGCTGTGCGGCGGTGATATCCTCTATCTTCTCCGCAAGCTGTACAGCTTCTGAACGTGTGAGCTGATAGCTTTCGGAGAGCTGACGGATGATATTGTCCGTATCCCTGAGATTTGAGTCTCGTCTTTCCTCCAGTCTTGTGACCTCGGCGGAAAGCTTTTCCTTGGCTTCGTTTATTTCCTTCAGGCCCTTCTGCATCTCATTGACCAGACGGGTCTGCTCGGTATGCATAGCCTGATACCGGCTTATTTCCTCGTTGTAGGACTTAGTGTTGCCCTTGAAGCTGTCAAGGTCTGCTTTCAGCTTTTCGATATCGGCTTTCTTGGCAGCAATTATCTCATTCTGACGGGCTATCTCGTCCTCAAACTGCCTGTTGCCGTATTTCAGCTCCTCAAGGCTTCTCTCGATACGTGATATCTCGGTCTCCTGAGCCTGAACGTCCTTGACGGTCTCCATAGCCTTCAGCTTCTGAGCGGAAAGCTTTTCCGACAGTTCTGCACGTTTCAGTCTCAGCTTTTCACGGACATCCTGTCCCTGAGCCAGTTTTTCCTCGGCTTCTTTTATGAGGGCTTCTGTCTCGGCAAGTCCCTTCTCGGAATCGGCTATGGTCTGCTCTGCGGAAGCTATCTTCTGCTCGGCTTCGTCCACAAGTTTTCCCGAATTCTCAGACTGTGCCCTTACCTGTTCCATAAGTGATGCAAGACTTGAAAGTTCGGCATTTATGCGTACTCTGTCAGCCTCGCACTTTGTAAGTTCATCCTTAGCGGCTTCTGTATCGTAGGCAAGCTTTGCTCTCTCGGCACGAAGCTTCTCCGCATTTGCGCTGAGGCTGTCCTTCTGAGCGGAAAGCTTTGCTATATCTGCATCGAGGGTGTCTATCTCGTTTTTACGGGTGATGACTCCTCCCGAGCGCTGTGCCGAACCTCCGGTGAACGAACCGCCTGCGTTGATGACCTGACCGTCAAGAGTTACTATCCTGAACTTGTAGCCGTACCTTTTAGCGATATTCGTAGCGGAGTCGATATCCTCTGCGATGACGATACGTCCCAGCAGAGAGTTGATGATACCGCTGAATTTCTGGTCATAGGTAACTATCCTGCTGGCATTTGCCACGAATCCCTCACAGTTTTCAAGCCCCTGTTCACGAAGCTCATAGCCCTTGACAGAAGTGATGGGAAGGAATGTGGCACGGCCGCCTTTCTGCTCTTTCAGGAAGCGGATGCATCTCTTTGCGATGTCTTCATTCTCAACGATGATGTTCTGCATTGCGCCGCCGAGAGCAGTTTCAACTGCAACTGCATACTCGGGAGCAACGCCGATATTCTGAGCGACTGTACCGAAGATACCGCCGATACGTCCCTGTTTTGAGGCTTTCAGCACCTGCTTTACGCTGCCTGCAAAGCCTTCCATGTTATTTTCAAGGTCGGTGAGTATCTTGCGTCGCTGCTGTTTGTCTTTCAGGTCGTAGAGCACCTTTTCAAAGTCGCTCTTAGCCTGCTCAAAGCTGTCATTCCGTGACTTGTAAAGTCTCTCCAGACCGCTGAGTTTGTTTCTGAGTTCCTCGGTAAGTTCTGTATTTTTCCTCAGTTCTTCCTGACTCAGCTTAGTTTTCTCCTCATAGTCGGCCAGTGACTTCTCAACGTCGCTGCTGCTCTCACGCAGCTGAGCAAGGCGCTGTTTCTGCTCGTCTATGAGTTTTCTTGATGATTCGCAGGCGAATTTGTACTCGCTCTGCTTTATATAAAGGGAATTTATCTCGCTGCCTGCCTTATCAACGGAATCGCCCAGCTGTGAGCTTTCTGCTTCGGCTGCTGCGAATTCCTTTTCGGTAACGGCTATTTCTGCTTCCACAGCCTTTTTCAGTTCTTTCAGTTCTTCCAACTTTTGTGCAGCAGCTATCCTGTCTTTTTCCAGACGCTTCTTAGTTCCCTCGGAATTCTCGATACTCTTCTTTGCTGTCTCGATAGCGTCGGTGCAGTGCTTGATATCGTTCTCGAAAACGGCGATCTCCGATTTCATATCAGAAGCAGACTGCTCCTCCTCCAGCATTTTCTTTCTCAGTTCATCCTGTCTTATGGTGCTTTCCTGCATCTTGCGGATGGCATCCTGTATCTTGTCTTCCTCGTGCTGGATGTCATTTTCCACATTCTCGTACTCGTTCTTGCTGAGGAGTATCTTTTCGTCCAGCTTTTCCAGCTTTTCCTTCAGGTCGTCCAGACGGCTGACCCATACGGATATCTCCAGCTTTTTCCTCTCCTCGGCAAGGCGGATGAACTTCTCAGCCTTTTCAGCCTGATGTTTCAGAGGTCCCACACGGCCTTCCAGTTCCGAGAGGATGTCTGTCAGTCTGAGGAGATTTTCCTGAGCGGCTGTGAGTTTTCGCTCGGCTTCCAGCTTTTTGTAGCGGAATTTCGAGATACCTGCCGCTTCCTCGAAAATATCACGGCGCTCGTTGCTCTTCTGAGCCACGATCTCTGCGATACGGCCCTGTCCGATGATGGAGTAGCCGTCACGTCCAAGACCCGTATCCATAAACAGTTCGTTTATATCTTTAAGACGGCATGACCGTCCGTTTATCATGTATTCGCTTTCGCCGCTTCGGTAGAGCTTTCTTGTTACTGCAACTTCGTCGTCCATGTCAGCGATGGTCTTGTCAGAATTGTCGATATTCAGCGTAACAGCGGCAAATCCCATAGGCTTTCTTGCCACGGTTCCCGAGAAGATAACGTCCTCCATCTTGTTGCCTCGGAGAGTCTTTGTAGACTGCTCACCAAGCACCCAGCGGACGGAGTCGCCGATATTGCTCTTGCCGCTTCCGTTAGGGCCTACAACTGCGGTAAGTCCCTTGTCGAAAGTAAGGCTTATCTTGTCAGGGAACGACTTGAATCCCTGTATTTCCAGTGATTTAAGGTACAACAGCTCACCTCCTCAGTTCGCATTTATACTTTGGGACGCTCTCGTCCCCGATTATTTTTATTTCTATCCCTCTTTCGAGAAGCTCCAGATAATTCGACTTTTTATGGCCCATTGCCTTGCTTATGCATGAAGGATGAACAGCTATGGTATGCTTTCCTTTCAGCTTCTGCAATTTTGCGTCGGCTTCTTCTTTGACATATTTCTGCGGTCTGTTCATATCTGCCATTTCAAAAAGTTCATTCCATATCAGGTGATTATAGATCCTGCTCTCGCAAAGTTCACGGAATGCGGGATGATAGTATCCTCCCACCATGTCCTTTTCCACGAATTCAGAAGCGTGAAGTCCGCATTTTATGACTCTTATGCCGTTTTTCCCGAATTCTTCCAGCATACCTGCGGCAATCTCCACCACATCGTCAAAGTCATAATGCTCACGTTCATCATCTGCACCGCCGAAAAGCCGGTATTCTCCGCTTTCCAGAAGTTCTGCAAGCCTTGTGCCTTTAAGTATCACAACAGGGTAGATCCGGACAGTGTCGGGATGTATCTCCAGTATCTTCTCCATAGTCTCATATTCGTCATTCCCTGTGCTTTTGTAGAGACCTATCATCATCTGCAAGCCCAGTTCAAATCCGTACTGACGGATAAGCCTGCTTGCATTGAATACGTCCTCTGCGGTGTGTCCACGCTCATTTGCTTCAAGCACCTTGTCGCTCATGGACTGCGCTCCCAGTTCTATCGCCGTAACACCGTAGGTTTTCAACAGCGACAGCACCTCATTGTTGATACAGTCGGGACGGGTGGAGCAGCGTATTCCCCTGAATTTTCCCTCGCCCACGAATTCTTGGGCAGCTTCGAGGAGTTCAAGCATATAATCCCGTGGGATAGCCGTGAAGCTTCCGCCGAAAAATGCGATCTCCGTATCCTCGGGAGACTTCACCTCAGAGAGCGCCTGTGTGCATATCTCCCTGACCTCATTGCCGTCGGGGAGGTGCTGAGCGCCGCTTATGGTGTTCTGGTCGCAGAATGAACACTTATGAGGGCATCCGATATGTGGGATGAATATGGAAATATTACTGTGCTTCATATCCCATAAGCTCTAAAGCTTCCTTTGCGGCAAGCTGCTCGGCTTCCTTTTTGCTCTTGCCCTTGCCCTTGCCTATGACCTGAGAGTTAAGGCATACCTCAACGACAAAGCGCTTGTTGTGGTCGGGGCCCTCCTCGCCGATAAGTACGTACTCCACCTTTTCCTCGGGATTCTTCTGTACAACTTCCTGGAGAAGCGTCTTGAAATCGCTGAGGACGGGCTTTTTGGTACGCTTGATATCATCGGGCATGAAACGGAGGATATGCTTTGCGGCTGCCTCCATTCCGCCGTCAAGGTATATAGCGGCGATAACAGCTTCAAATGCGTCTGCCAGTATCGATGGACGCTCTCTGCCGCCTGTGTTTTCCTCGCCTTTTCCGAGATGGAGGAATTCTCCCAGCTGTATCTGCTGTGCGAATACAAAGAGTGACTTTTCGCATACCAGTGATGCTCTCATCTTTGTAAGCTCTCCCTCCGGAACATTTATATTCTTGTAGAGATAATCCGAGACAACGATGGAAAGCACGCTGTCTCCGAGAAATTCAAGTCTTTCATTGCTTCCGCCTGCACGCTTTTTCTCGTTTGCGTATGAGGAATGTGAAAGAGCCTGCTCGATAAGTTCCTTATTTTTGAATGTATAGCCGATTATGTTTTCAAATTCTTCGGTCTTTCTCATGATCCTTACTCCTTTTCAGCGGCGGCAAGTCTTGCAACGTAGGCTTCTATCTCCTCGATAACGTTGCCCTCGACGCACTTTCTTGCCTGTCTTACCGCATTGAAAAATGCCGTGGAATCGGAACTTCCGTGAGCCTTGATGACGGGCTTCTTCACACCTAAAAGTGCTGAACCGCCAACTTCCTTGTAGTCCATCTGCTTACGGAATTCCTTTATCTTTCCCAGTGAGAACAGCGCACCTATCTTGCCTGCGCCTGAGAATATCCACTTTATCTTTTTACTGAAAAACGAGCCCATGCCTTCATAGAGTTTCAGAGCGATATTTCCTGTGAAACCGTCGGTCACAACTACCTGTGCTTCGCCCTTGGGCATATCTCTTGCTTCGATATTGCCAATGAAGTTCAGCCCCGACTTTTCAAGAAGCTGATAAGCTTCTATTTCCAGTTCTCTGCCCTTAGTCTCCTCTGCACCGATGTTCAGCAGTGCGACTTTAGGGTTCTTCACGCCCATGACCTTTTCCATATAGGCGCTTCCCATAATTGCGAACTGCACCAGCATCTCGGCACGGCACTCTGTGTTTGCTCCTGCGTCTGCAAGAAGAAAGCTTCCCTTGTCCGCAGGGAGTATGGGTGAAGGAGCGATACGCTTAATGCCTTTGATACGCTTGACGATGAAGGTAGATCCCATGACCAGCGCTCCCGTGCTTCCTGCTGATACAAAGGCATCGCCTCTGCCCTCTGCAAGAAGTCTCAGACCGAGAGCCATGGACGAATCCTTACCGGATTTTATGATCTCCTTCGGTTCCTCATGTATATCAAAAACATCATCAGTATGCACGATCTCGATACCGTTAAGGCTGAGACCGTTTTCCTCCGCACACTTCTTTATCTTTGTTTCGCTGCCTGTGAGTATTATCTCAACTCCAAGCTCGCTGACTGCCCTTGCACAGCCCTTTACCACTTCGAGGGGAGCGTTGTCCCCTCCGAAAGCATCAACTATTACTCTGACTGCCAACTCTCTCCAACTCCTTCTTCAGTGCTTCGACGGCTCTTTCTGCGTATGCTTCGTATTTGAGTTTCTTGTCCTTAATCTTCATGCCGATGTCAGGGAGTATGCCCATATTTGCGCCCATCGGCTGGAATTTTCCGCTGTTGAAGCTGTCGCTGATATAAGCGGAGAGCGCACCTGTCATAGTCTCACGGGGAAGCACGACAGGCTCAAGACCTTTCAGCTTTCTTGCTGCGGCAGTACCTGCAATGATACCGCTTGCCGCTGATTCCATATATCCCTCAACGCCTGTTATCTGACCTGCGAAGTATATCTCAGGGTGCTGACGCATGGAGAAATCGGAGTTCAGCAGTTCGGGGCTGTTGATGAAGGTATTGCGGTGCATAACGCCGTAGCGCATGAATTCCGCATTTTCCAGTCCCGTTATCATGGAGAATACCCTTTTCTGCTCGCCGAATTTCAGATTTGTCTGGAATCCCACAAGGTTGAAAAGTGTGCCCTCGCTGTTCTCACGGCGAAGCTGCACTACTGCATAGGGACGTCTGCCTGTACGTGGGTCATCGATGCCGACAGGCTTCATAGGGCCGAAACGCATAGTGTCAACGCCTCGTCTTGCCAGTTCCTCGATAGGCATACAGCCTTCGTAAACGCTGAACGGATGTGTCTCGAAGTCCTTGAGCTGAACCTTTTCCGCAGAGATGAGCGCCTCATAGAATGCAAGGTACTCCTCCTTGTTCATGGGACAGTTCACATAGTCGGCCTCGCCTCTGCCGTAGCGTGAAGCGTAGAATACCTTCTCCTTGTCGAGACTTTCATATGTGACTATGGGAGCAGCCGCATCATAAAAACTGAGACCTTCGCCGCAAAGCTCCTTTATGCGCTCAGCCATTGCTCCCGATGTAAGAGGGCCTGTTGCGATAATCACCGTACCGTCGGGTATTTCCGTGACCTCCTCGCCTATGACCTCTATAAGGGGATGTGACTTTATCTTAGCTGTAACTGCGTCTGAGAATCTCTCTCTGTCAACTGCCAGCGCTCCGCCTGCTTCTACGGAATTCTCCTTAGCACATGGAACTGTCAGGGAGCCCAGCATTTCCATCTCATACTTCAGCAGTCCTGCCGCTGAGCCGAGACGGGCAGCTTTCAGTGAATTCGAGCATACCAGCTCTGCAAATCCGCTGTACTTATGGGCAGGAGAGTATTTTTCGGGCTTCATTTCGTAAAGCTTAACGTTTATGCCCTCCTGAGCAAGTCTCCAGGCCGCTTCACAGCCTGCAAGACCTGCGCCTATAACGCTTACTGTCATTTCTTTATCTCTCTTTCATATCCGCAGCCTTCGTTCTCGCAAATGAGTTTTCCCGATTTACCGCCCTTTATGAACAGGGTCTTTCCGCACTGAGGGCATACCTCGGCGGAAGGGACGTTCCATGTCATGAAGTTGCAGTCGGGGTATCCCTCACAGCCGTAGAAGCTTCTGCCCTTCTTTGACTTCTTGAGCAGCATCTTCTTTCCGCAGCGTGGGCAGGTACCGTCGGCTTCCGTTACTATCTTCTTGGTGTTCCTGCATTCGGGGAATCCCGGGCAGGCAAGGAATTTTCCGTACTTGCTGTACTTTATTACCATATTCTTTCCGCAGAGCTCGCAGACAACGTCGGTCTCCTCATCGGGCACCTTGACACGCTTGCCGTCCATAGCCTCCTCAGCCTTTTTCAGGGTCTCGGAGAAATCATCGTAAAACTCATGGAGAGTGCTTACCCA
This sequence comes from Ruminococcus flavefaciens, assembly GCA_902792495.1. Lineage (GTDB taxonomy): Bacteria > Bacillota > Clostridia > Oscillospirales > Ruminococcaceae > Ruminococcus > Ruminococcus flavefaciens_Z. The sequence continues at coordinate 10,187 of CADBAC010000008.1, forward strand.
GTCCTTTTCGCCATGCTCGACCTCATCCAGGTTGTTTTCCATTTCTGCGGTGAATTTTGCGTCAACTATCTTATTGAAGTGGTCCTTCATCAGTTCGGTGATGACCTCGCCCAGATTTGTGGGTTTCAGAGATTTTCCCTCATGCTCCACGTATCTCCTTGAAGTAATGGTCGTAATGGTCGGAGCGTAGGTACTCGGACGGCCGATGCCGTTTTCTTCAAGCGCCTTGATGAGGGAAGCTTCGGTATATCTCGGAGGCGGCTGAGTGAAATGCTGATTTCCGTTTATTGATTTCAGCTTCAGCTTGTCGTCCTTTTTGAGTTCGGGAAGCATTTTCTTGCTGCCCTCGTCCGAATCGCTTGACTCAACGTAGAGGACCATGAATCCGTCGAACTTTACAGAATAGCCCGATGCTCTGAATGTGCAGCCGTTTGCCTCGATATCAGCAGAAACGGTGTCAAGGAGAGCATTTGCCATCTGGCTTGCGATGAATCTCTCCCATATCAGCTTGTAAAGCTTATACTGGTCTGATGTAAGGCTGTTCTTAACTCTTTCGGGAGTAAGCTCGGGTGTTGAAGGACGGATAGCTTCATGAGCGTCCTGAGCGTTGTTCTTGGATTTATATGTCCTCGGCTCGGGAGGAAGGTAGTCCTTGCCGTAAACTGTGCCTATATACTCAGCGGCAGCAGCCTTAGCCTCGTCGGAGATACGCAGACTGTCGGTTCTCATGTAGGTGATAAGACCAACAGCGCCTACTCCCTCAACGTCAACACCTTCGTAAAGCTCCTGAGCAGCTTTCATTGTACGCTTTGCCGAGAAGCTGAGCTTCTTGGAAGCCTCCTGCTGCAAGGTGGATGTGATGAACGGAGGTGCCGGCTGTTTCTTGGTGACACGCTTCTTCACGTTGGCTACGGTATATTCCGCATTCTCCAGACGCTTCAGAAGTCCGTCTGCTTCTGCCTGATTTGGTATTTCCAGCTTTTTTCCGTCAACAGCTACCAGTGCCGCATCGAATACCTTTCTCGATGAAGGTGCTGTGAATTTTGCGTCGATGGACCAGTATTCCTTTGGTACGAACTGGCGTATCTCGTTTTCCCTGTCCACGATAAGACGTACTGCAACCGACTGAACACGGCCTGCCGAAAGTCCACGCTTTACCTTTTTCCAAAGGAAGGGGCTGAGTTCATAGCCCACAAGTCTGTCAAGGATACGTCTTGCCTGCTGTGCGTTAACAAGGTCGAGATCGATCTTATGAGGATCGCTCATGCCGTTCTTTACGCCTGTTTTGGTGATCTCATTGAATGCGACACGGTTGTTGTCGTTGAGATCAAGTTTCAGCATCTGTGCTATATGCCATGATATAGCTTCTCCCTCACGGTCAGGGTCGGTTGCGAGATAGACTTTGTCGCATTTCTTGGCACGTTTCTTCAGTTCCTTGATGACGTCCTCTTTGCCCTTCATATCCGTGTACTGAGGTGCAAAGTCATTGTCCTTATCCACGCCCATCTTGGATTTCGGAAGATCACGGACGTGCCCCATAGAAGCGATGACTTCATACCCGGGACCCAGATACTTCTGTATGGTTTTTGCCTTTGCAGGCGACTCAACTATTACTAAATCTGACATTTGAATTTTTCCCCTTATCTGTACAACTCATACATTTTGCCCGGAAGCGACCTGATCGCTCCCACTATTTCAAGTTCCGTAAGTTCTGTCATCAACTCAGCGGAATCCATATCCAGTCTTCGGCAGATCTCGTCAGCATGGAGACTGCCGTGTTTAAGTTCAGCGACTATACTGCGCTGAATATCTGTCAATTCCTCATTATCGGTATCATCAGCCAACCTATCCTCAGGGATATCGGAAACTGACGGTATATCTTCAACGGCTTTTTCTGCCTTTTTTCGTCTTGGTCTTGTTACGGTTTTCTCGTCTGCATCAGTCTGAACGGCAGCCCTGCCCTCCCAGACAATGCCTGCTTCTCTGCCTGTGGCAATGCTGTTGGCATTTTCACGTATCTCGGCATCGACAGGACCTCCCAGACGGAACAGATCAAGCATATCCTCCGAACCGTAGAAAGGCTGTGCGCCCTCACGGAGAAGCTGTATATTCCCCGAGTATCTGCTGCCGAATATATCGGCAGGCGGCATAACGAACACATCCCTGCCCTGTTCCGAGGCAAGTCTCGCCGTTATGAGCGAGCCGCTTTTCAGTGAAGCTTCAAAGACCACTGCCGCCCTTCCGAGAGCCGCAAGTATTCGGTTACGGGACGGAAAATTCTGCGGAAGGGGCTGAGTTCCGGGAGGATATTCCGAGACAAATACACCGCCGCTTTCCAGCACCTGATCCCTGTACTTCTCATTTGGCTTCGGATAGATAACATCCACTCCGCAGCCCATAACGCAGGCTGTAGGACGTTTTTTGCGGACCGACGCCATATGTGAAGTTATGTCGATACCGACTGCGAATCCGCTGACAATGACCACATTTTTAGCCGCAAGCTCGCCGCATATGGTATCGGCAGCCATAAGGCTGTATTCCGAAGCGTTCCTTGTACCTACTGCGGTTATTGTCCTTGTACCGCTCAGACAGGAAATATTGCCTTTATAATAGAGTATGGCAGGCGGATTGAAAAGATGTCTCAGCTGATGGGGATAGAGACTGTCGGAATAACCTATTACTTCCGTGCCCTTTTCTCTGCAGAAAGCTCGGTGCCTGTCAGCCTTTCCCTTTCGGCATCCGAAAGTTTCAGCGTAACAGAGCCGTCCGAGAGCATTTCACAGGCTTCCTGAGCGGAAGTAAAAAGGCACATAGCCTCCCAAATCCTGCGGCTGCCTGTACCGAATACCATGGAAAGCCACATCCAGTATTTAGTCTCATCCATATCCTCACCGCCTTATCTGTCTTTCTGACTTATCACTTTTTAAGTTCCCACATGAGAATGCCTGCCGCCATTGCAGCATTCAGCGAATTTATATTTCCATTCATGGGGATAGTAACTCTGCGTGTGCATCTTGCAGCCACATCAGCAGGGAGACCATTTCCCTCATTGCCTATGAATACAGCGTGTCTGCCTGTGAAACTGCACTCTGTCACCTTCAGAGCGTCCTTGTCGATGACAGCTGCCGATGATCTGACTCCGTTTCCCTCAAGCAGTGCGAACAGTGCATCGGTATCGTTTATGACCGATATATTCATGCGGAAAACCGAACCCATAGTCGAACGAATGACCTTGGGGCTGTAGAGGTCACAGCTTCCCGAAAGGATTATTCCGTCGATACCGAGGGCATCCGCAGTCCGTATTACCATACCAACGTTGCCGGGATCCTGAAGTCCGTAGAGGACAACGTATCTGCCGTTGTCACGGAAAGCAGGCTTTTTGCCCGATGGTATGCGGCAAATGGCGAATACGCCCTGAGTGCTGTCTGTTGAAGCTATCCTGTTTCCAAGTTCATTTGAAATAACAAGTACCTTTGTATCTCTCAAATCAGCCTGCAACAGTCCGTCAGCTGTTTTATTGTAGGCATTTTCCGTGAGGAGGAGGTGTGATACGCTGCCGTCCCTGAGAGCGTCCTCGGTTATACGCAGCCCCTCCAACACGAATAAGCCGTACTGAAGTCTTTCTTTTTTTGAAGAAGAGAGCTTCTGATACAGCTTGACAGTAGGATTATCTTTTGAAGTTATGATATTTTCCAATAGTACGAACACCTCCTGTAATAAAGGTGTAAGGCGCAAGATGCTGAGCAGCACCTTGCCCCCTAACAAAAACACGCTCTTGATAAAGGAGCGTGTTTCAAGTCTCAATTAAAGAGCAGCCTTAGCCTTTTCAACGATTGCTGTGAAACCGGCTGCATCGTGAATAGCGATCTCGGAGAGCATCTTTCTGTTAAGTGAGATGCCAGCCTTCTTGCAGCCGTTCATGAATGTTGAGTAGTTCATGCCGTTGAGCTTAGCAGCAGCAGAGATTCTTGCGATCCAGAGCTGTCTGAACTGTCTCTTCTTCTGCTTTCTGCCGATAAATGCGTAGTTGCCTGACTTCATTACGGCCTGCTTAGCCATCTTGAAGTGCTTGCTCTTTGCGCCCCAGTAGCCCTTAGCAAGCTTTAAAGTCTTATTTCTTCTCTTACGAGTCATCATTGCACCTTTAATACGTGCCATAGTCTTTTACCTCCAAAAATAAAATTACGGGAAATCCTTTATGCTCCGATGCACCTATTAAAGGTATGGAACGAGCTTCTTGATTGTAGGAGCGTTTGTGCAATCAGCAACGCCAGCGTTACGAGCGATTCTCTTACGCTTTGTATCCTTCTGAGTAAGTCTGTGTCTCTTGTTTGTGTGCTGATACTTCACCTTACCGGTTCCTGTAATCTTAAAACGCTTCTTAGCGCCTGAGTGAGTTTTAACCTTTACCTTTGCCATTTTATGATCCTCCTTACTTAGCCGCCTTGGGAACAACGAACATAACTATGCTGCGTCCTTCCATTTTTGCGGGCTTATCCACAGTGCCGACTGCTGAAACTGCTTCCTTGAAACGCTCAAGCAGCTCTTCGCCGAGCTGTGGGTGCGCAATTGCTCTTTTACGGAATCTTACTGAGACCTTCAGCTTATCCCCGCCCTGTAAGAATTTCACGGCCTGGTTAACCTTTGTCTCGAAATCGTGGGTATCGATAGTGGAGAACATTCTGATCTCCTTGATAGCAACGACTTTCTGATTTTTTCTTGCTTCCTTTTCACGCTTCTGCTGTTCAAAGCAATACTTACCGTAGTCCATGATACGGCATACGGGCGGTGTTGCCTGCGGAGCGATCTTTACAAGGTCAAGATCCTTATCATAAGCCATCTGCTGAGCTTCCTTTGCGGATAATACACCGAGCTTTGTTCCGTCAGCGTCGATCACGAGAATCTCTTTGTCTCGTATCTCTTCGTTGATCTGCAGTTCCTGTTTGCTAATCGTCAAGCACCTCCAAGCAAAATTTTGATAAAACAAAAATGAGTGCAGAAAATATCCGCACTCATACAATACATAACCTAAAGCTGCCTGATGATATCAAGCTGCTCTCTGACACATATTGACCGTTTCAGCTTAGCCCGACGGTGAGAACGCATAGTTCTGCTTTGTTTACTCAAATATTATATACCTGTTTCCGCATTTTGTCAAGCGTCAGCCGCATTTTTGTCATCATGCACAATAAGCATCATCTTTCTCCTGCTTTTGCTGTTCACTTTTCTTTGTCTGCTTTATTTCCTTGATCTTGTCCCATATTGCAAATCTTACTCTGTATTTCTGCGGATTTTCAAGTATGTCCATTTCCTTATCGTCGAAGAATTCCTTTTCCGTATCTTTATCATCCATTACCTCGCAGGCCGCAGGGATGCACAGCGGAGGGTACATCACGCACCACCAGTTATGTCCGCCTGCCTTGCCTATCTCGATTCGCAGAGCACGGTAATTTCCCGAAGGCATGGTAATATCCTCATACTCACGCTCATCGAAATCGTGATCCTCTATTGATGCACGTACAGGCAAATTACAGCCGTATTCTTCGAGAGTTATCTCCGCAAGAGTTTCGATGTCGTCGAGCCTGCTTGCGGCTATGCGCTCAGCTTCTTCCATGTCAGAAGCACCTCTCAGAATGCCGCTTTCCAGAATCGCATCACGGACTTTCAGTTTCATGTCCTGATCGTATTCGCTGTCGGAATTGGCAAGGATGTGAAGCCGGAGCACACTGCTCCTCAGCTTATCCAGCGCCAGCCCGTCATTAACGAATTTTCCTGTATTTGATATAAGTATAGCAGCTATCATTCCCCATGTCAATACAGTCTCCAGATGTTTCCTCATTTTCATCACCTCGACCATATAATGGGCAGAAGAATGATGATTATTCAGTCAACGCAAAAGAAAGGGACCTTTCCGAAGAAAAGTCCCTTTGATAATCGTTATTTCAGATCACTTTGCAGCCTCAGGAAGAGCTGAGATGATGGAGAGCTTGTACTTCTGTACAGCAAGAGCGTCCTTATTTGTAACGCCGTTGCCTACGCTCTCACAGTCAGCGTTGATCTCGCCCTGTGATGTAAGCTTATACTTTGCAGGATTTGAAAGTGACTGCATGATAAGAACTGCGTCTGAAACGTCAACATCCTTATCACAGTTGGAGTCACCATAAACAACGTTCCTTGATGCGCCAACAGGTGATGTTGTTACGATAGCTGTTTTTGTTGTAGTTGTTACAGCTGGCTTAGTAGTTGTTGTTGTCTTAGACTCATCTGTCTTCTCGGCAGGCTTTGAACCGTCAGGCTCGATACCGCCTACGAGTACACCGTCGTCGTAAACGCAGATGTAGTCGCAGCGCTCCTCCGGCGGATCATCAACTGCGAAGAAGTCTTCCTTAACGCCGAGCTTCATGTGTGAGTAGCTCCAGTCATTCTCAGGATCCCACTTGTATACGATGTACTTATGAGTCTCAGGATCTGTGTAGCCCTTGCCGTAGAAACCTACTGAGAACTGGCTCTTCTTGCCTGAGTTAACGATAGTGCAGTCTTCCCATGAAAGCTCTACATAGTAGATGCTGTCTGAATCCTTATACTTCTTGAGCGGGCTTACGGTGCACTTAGCGCCCTCGATCTCCATTTCGGACTGATCGTAAAGCTTCTTTGTATCGATGATAGATGGATCAGAAACTTCTGAAGCATCTATGAAGTATCTTATTGTAAGGTTCTTGGATGGAGTTGTTTCGCCTGAAAGCACCTTCAGTGAAACTTCAACAGCACCTGTGCCGTCGTCGTTTCTGCTGTCGATACCGCAAGCTTCTACCCAGTAGCCGCTGCCGCCTTCGCCGCCTGCGCCGCCGCCGTAAACTCTCTTTTCATCCTCAGGAGGGAAGTTAGGAGTTACAGCCATATCCTCTGTGCCGTAGAGAGCATAGAGACCTGCTGATGCGCCGGGGAGACAAGCGTTGTAGTCGATGGTAACTTCGTTTTCTACCCAGTCCTTTGTAGCATCATCGTGACCGTCCTTACCGTCAGGACCGCCTGCAAGAGCGCCCCAGAGGATGTGTCTCTGCTCACGGGCATCTTCAGCCATAAGGAGGCCTGATGCTGCACGGTGGTGAGGATTCTTTACAGCGGTGTCATTGTAGCCGACAACGAATGCTCTCGGACCGTGAGTACCGTTCTTGCCTGCAAGTACGGAGTACTTTTCTTCTTCCTTGTATGTTATGTCGTTCTGACCGAGAACATAGTCCATCTGCTTCTTTGCCCATTCGCTCCACTCGCTTGGCTTGCCGTCGTTGTGGTACTTATCGTAGAGCAGACAGATGAGCTGCATAGCTGTGTTGTAACGGCAGCTTCCCCACTGGTTGAGGTAAGCGAAACCGCCCTTTGTCTCCAGCTGCTTCCATGTCTTGAGGCACTTGCCGAGGCAGTCATCGTCCCAGAAATCCTTGAATACGTACTGGTTCTTGCCCTGTGCGTCTCTTATCTTCTGTACCATGTCAAGCTCAGGATGTTCCTGATTGATAACAGCCCACATAAGAGCAGCGCCTGACCACATATCGTTCCAGCAGTAGCACCAGCCTGATGGAGCATAGTAATCGAAGAGGTCGTAAGCAGTCTTATCGCCCTGCTCGAATACCTTTGCATCACCTGTAGCAAGGTACATCCAAGCAGCAGCCCAGCAGAAATCGTCTTCCCAGTGTGAAGAACCGTAGAATGCGCCCGGGCCGTCGCCGTTATCGGAAAGCTCCTGCGGATTCTCGGTAGCGAACTTCCAGAGAGCCTTTGCGTATTTCAGTGACTTTGCAGCATATTCCTCATCAGTATCCTTGAAGTTAAGGTAGTTGATAGCCAGTGAAGCACAAGCAGATACAACGTAATCTGTCTGAGGCTTCTCAGCTGTGAGGAAGAATGCAGGACGAGGCATTGTGTCAACTTCAGGAGTGTTCCAGATAGCGTGGTCGATATTACCGTCGCCTACCTGATAGCAGTGAGCAACAACAGTGCCGTTTTCGTCAAGGAAAGTACACTTCATGAGGTAGTCATTGAAGTGACGAAGGATAGTTTCCATATGGTCATCCTGTTCCAGCTTCTTGAATACATCTCTGTACTCGTAATACTCCCAGCCGAGAGTAGCAGCTGAATAGTTTTCAGGCATACCGAATTCAACGTGGTCACCTGCATCATGGAAGCCGCCTGCAACGTCGATAGTACCGTCGCCGTCGGGATCGAGAGCGTCCTTGTACTTTTCCATGAATGAAGCAGAGAGGTTAGTACCGCCCTTGCTTGCGTTAGTTGTAAGGCCGTCCCACTCTACCATAGGAACGTGTGCATCATATGTGTGACAGTCACCTCTCCATGAAAGGCGAGAGTCTCTGTCAGCAGTATCACCGCACATATTTGCATCGTAGAAATACAGTGAATACTGTAATGCACGAGCATAGTCGATGTCAAGACCTGAGTCCTGAACGATCTCACTGATCGGTGCAGAGAACTGCGGTTCCTCTGCAGCTTCTTCGGCGTGTACAGCAGGTACATATACCGCCAATGAAGATGCAGCAGTTGCTGCACTAAGAAATGCAGCAGCTATTTTTTTGTGTTTCATGATTGTTTCCTCCCATTATTCATTTTTACCGGCAGTGCCCGCCGATAATTTTTATTCAAACGCATCAATGAGGTGCAGAGTAAGTCTCTGAATCTCAAGTGCGTCCATAGACGTTACGCCATCCTTGCCGATAACATCGGCATTTTCTGCGCCTTCCTCAGTAAGGTGGCCCTTATCGCTGCCCTGCTGACCGTACTTTGACGGATTGCAGAGACTCTGCATGATAAGCACCGCATCGGAAAGGTCAACGGCCTTGTCAAGGTTAGCATCGCCCTTCAGACCAGAATTCTTCTTTTCGGAAGATGTGGTCACAGCGGCGGCGACTTCGGTAGTTGTGGTCTTAACAGTAGTAGCCGTAGTCTTTGATGTAGTCGTTGCAGTCTTGGCTGTAGTGCCTGTTGTCTTGCCCTCACCGCTTATGGGGTAGGTCTTCAGGTCAGGCAGTTCATCGAGAGTGATGCAGTAATCGCTCTTGTATATTTCAACAAGGTTGTCCACAGGGTTGTTTTCCTCGCTGGTAAGGAAATTCATGTACCAGGGGCAGAAGTAAAGCCATGCAGCCTTGTCGTTCACGAGATTTTCAAGTGACGGGATGGTATCATTCTCGGACATTGTGACCATTTTCTGTCCCTTTGTACTCTGTACCAGACTGTAGAAAGTGGAAGCTATCGAACTGAGATTGGCCTTTCCGTCAGCGGCATTGTACTTGTCGTAGCCAACGATATCCACAACGTCGTCGCCGGGATACCATTCGGATGAAGCAGGAGATGTAGAACCTGTCCACACCCAGATAAGGTTGTTCAGCCCGTACTTGTTGGTAAGCTCGTCATACATGAGGCGGTAAAGCTTCTTGCAGGCCTCCGGGCCTTCAGCGCCCCACCAGAACCATGCGCCCTCGGCTTCGTGGAGAGGTCTCCACAGCACAGGCACATCAGCGTCCTTCATTTTCTTCAGTTCGCCTGCAATGAGTTCAAGGTCAGCCATGACCTTTTCATGTTCCCATGTTCCCTCGGTAACAGCGTTCTTGCAGCTGAAAGTGGTGAACTTTGGGTTGGCGGATTCAACGTAGAATGCGATATCCTCGCTTCCCTTTTCGCAGGGAACGTTCCAGTGCCATGTGAGAGTAGCGATGCCGTGGTACTTGTTGGTCCACTCGATAGCCCTCTCGGGAGCGTGGTCACGCCAGTCGGATGATGTATTGTAAGCCAGCAGGTCGATGCCTCTTATGGCAGGCTGCTTGCCTGTTTTATCGAGAATGTACTCAAACTCTGCTTCATTGTCCTTGATGAAGACATCAGGGCTGTTCCACAGATTGTAGTTGTGGTCGCCGCAGTATTCCTGCTGACCTGCGATGATATGGTTGCCGTAGGTGTCGCAGAGGTAGCTGTAGAGACGCTTTGCGGAATCGGAAGCATCGGGATTGCACAGTTCACGGGTCGGACTGAGACTTGTTATGCTCTCGTCCGCGGGCTTGATAGTGAGATAGTCGATGAATGTGTAGCCCCAGTAAGCCTTGAGCTCGATGGTATTCCTTCCTTTTTTCAGATTGATGATACCGCCCGAAGTTTCGGTGAATTTGGGTGTATAAGGGAAAGTCACCTCGCCCTGATTCACGCCGTTGATATTGAGGTACTGCACCTTCTTGTTCGGGTCGGAAGGCTCGCAGTAACCGAAATTCAGCTCATAGAGTCCTGCCTCGGCAACTTCGACTTCAACGCTTACGGTAGTGCCCTTCTGATCGAGGTACGAATAGCCCTTGCCCGAGAATCCGCTGAGATCGGTATTTTCGGGGAAGTCAGAAGTTTCAGGCCACTTTTTTTCGGCATCATTGGTAGGATAGATCTTTCCTCCGCTGGTAGCGCCGTCCTCGAATTCATACTTGACGGCAGTGTCAGCCGCAGATATCGCAGCAGGAACAGTTCCTGTCACAGATAAAGCGGTCACAGCTGCTGCCATAAGAGCAGCCTTTATTTTGTTTAATTTTTTCATTTTAATATCCCTTTCACAGTAATTTCTATTAAATAACTGCTTTTTAATCTGTAGTTTAAGCCGAATAGTGCTGATAATTTCGCTTAAACTATCTATACATCTTAATAATAGCACATTTCAACTGAAATTGCAATAGATTTCTGAAAAAACTGCTCAAAACGATAAATTCCGCAAAAATCGCAACTTTTGATCACTTTTTGCATTTTCTTTTCCCTGTAGCATTCGCCGCTGCCGCAGCAATGAAAACCAGCATCACCACGGAAACACATACCTCCGAGACCTTCTCCGAGCGCAGCGACGGGTGAAAGGATGCGGCTGTGCGGATGATGTCCCTGCTCGGGATGAACTTCATACCGCATTCGGAAGCATACTTCTCAGCCGCCGAGCCTTTCCTCCCCGAAAGTTCAAATCCCGTCATCGGCGCCGCTCCCTGATTTGACGGTCCGTAGCCAACAGCTTCCTTTTCAAGCAGAGTCAGCGAGGACGGGATGTACAGCTTTTCCAGAGAATCGCACATAAAAAATGCCCTTTCGCTTATCTCTTTCAGCTCCTCGCCAAGCGTCACTGTTTTAAGCCCCGTACACCCCGAAAAAGCGTAAGCGCCTATTTTATGGATGTTGTAGGGGATATTCACGGTTTCCAGCTTCACGCAGGCACGAAAACAGGACACGGGAATTTCCGATATCCCAAGCGGTATCGTCACGGAGGAAAGCGACGTGCAGCCGCAGAAACAGCCGTTTCCGATCTTAACTACGCTGTCGGGGATGATGACCTCCTCCAGCGAATAGCAGGCATAGAAGCTGTTTTCGCCTATCTTTTCCAGTGTTGGCGGAAGCGCTATCCTTTTCAGCGAACTGCACCCGTAGAATGCCCCCAGCTTTATCTCCGTCACCTTACAGCTTTCGATATACTGCGGTATTTCCAGAAATTCAGGCTCCCCACGGAATCCCGTTATCACCGCTCTGCCGTTGATGATCGTGTAGACCAGTTCTTCCTCGGAAGCCCTGCACCCAAGCGGAACTGCCAGCCAGACAAATGCGGTGAATAAAATCAAAAAATATTTCATATGCTTCACTCCTGTAACTTATTCTGTAACTGATTCTAACATATGAAATTACAGTATCAAACCTCAGTTTTACGGCATTTTCCGACCGTATCCCCCACCTGTCATCACAAACCGTCAATGTCATTTTTCTTCCGCCACGGAAAAACAGCGTTTTTTGTCGGTTACTGCGTTATTTTAATGCGAAAAAGCACGTATCTGCGTATTTCACAAGCTTTTCACTTCTATCACAATTTTCCTGTTGTTTTTTTCAGATGGGTATGTTATAATTTTGTCATAATGATATGGGAGGTAATTCAATGAACGAAAATAAAGATAACAGAAAACGCTATACAAACGCATTGCTGTTCGGTTTGCTGCTGATACTCATCTTCAACGCAGTCATTATGCCGATGCTGAATAATCAGCCCGTCAAGGATACCGAGTACAGCTTTTTCCTCGAACAGATCGAGGACGGCAACGTTTCAAAGGTTGAGATAACCGACAACGAAGTCAACTTTCAGACCAAGGACGACCAGAAATACTCAACGGTCCGCATCGACGATCCCGACCTTGTGGAAAGGCTGAACGACAAAGGTGACATCGAATTCACAGGAGTTTCCACTCAGCAAAGCCCTCTCCAGAGTTTTCTTTTTGCATGGGTGCTTCCGCTGATATTCCTTTTCGCCCTGTACAGCCTGCTTTTCCGAACTCTCGGCAAGCGTATGGGAGGTCTCGGCAACGCTATGTCATTCGGCAAAAGCAACGCCAAAGTCTACGTAAAGGCGCAGACAGGCAAGACCTTCGCTGATGTGGCAGGTCAGGATGAGGCCAAAGAAGCCCTCAAGGAGATAGTTGATTTTCTCCACGATCCGGATAAATACGCTGAAATAGGCGCAAATCTGCCGAAAGGCGCTCTGCTTGTAGGCCCTCCCGGCACCGGCAAGACTCTCCTTGCACAGGCAGTCGCAGGCGAGGCAGAGGTCCCGTTCTTCTCGATATCAGGCTCGGAATTCGTTGAGATGTTCGTGGGAATGGGTGCCGCAAAGGTCCGTGACCTTTTCAGTCAGGCTGTGGAAAAAGCGCCATGTATCGTGTTCATCGACGAGATAGACACCATCGGCAAAAAGCGTGACGGACAGATAGGCGGAAACGACGAGCGTGAACAGACTCTCAATCAGCTGCTTACCGAAATGGACGGCTTCGACGGCAAAAAGGGAGTCGTCATCCTTGCCGCTACCAACCGTCCCGAATCCCTCGATCCCGCACTTCTCCGTCCCGGACGTTTCGACAGGCGCATACCTGTTGAACTCCCCGACCTTGCAGGCCGTGAAGCGATCCTGAATGTCCACGCCAAAAAGATAAAGCTGACCGACGGCATCGACTTCAACGCTATTGCCCGTGCTACCGCAGGCGCTTCGGGTGCAGAACTTGCCAATATCATCAACGAAGCCGCTCTCCGTGCTGTCAGAAACGGCAGAAGCGCCGTTGACCAGTCAGACCTTGAGGAGAGCGTTGAAGTTGTCATCGCAGGCTATCAGCGCAAGAATGCCGTTATTTCCCAGCAGGAAAAGGAGATAATCGCCTACCACGAAATAGGCCATGCTCTCGTTGCCGCCATGCAGAAGGACTCCGCTCCAGTACATAAGATAACCATTATCCCCCGTACTTCGGGCGCTCTCGGCTACACCATGCAGGTGGACGAGGGAGAGAAATTCCTCATGACAAAGGAAGAAGCACTGGCAAGACTTGCAACTCTCACAGGCGGACGCTCGGCTGAGGAGATAATTTTCAACACCTGCACCAGCGGAGCTTCAAATGACATAGAAAAAGCCACCAAGCTGGCAAGAGCAATGGTGACCCGTTACGGTATGAGCAGCACTTTCGACATGATAGCGCTGGAAACTGTGAATAATCAGTACCTCGGCGGAGACACATCGCTTGCCTGCTCCCCCGAGACCGCCGCACGTATCGACGACGAGGTGAACAGGATAGTAAAAAATGCCCACGCAAAGGCTGTGCAGATCCTCACCGACAATATCGACAAACTCCACGAACTTGCGCATTATCTCCTCGATAAGGAGACTATCACAGGCGAGGAGTTCATGGCTATTCTGAAGCCTGAGAAATCATTGGTGTAATTTTAAAAGGGACGCTTTCAGCGTCCCTTTCTGTCTGTAGAAAAAGTAGTTTTTGAGATTGATCATATCAAGGGCGCTCGGAAAGCGCCCCTACAAATCGGCTATTATTTGTTGGTTTATGTAGGGGCGAGTTCCGCTCGCCCGCATTTTTCAGATGGCATCAGCTTTTTCTTAGAACCTTTCCACATAGGGTGAATGTACGGATTATCAGGCATAATTTTGTCGGTGACAAGGCAAAAATCCGCCGACGGGCTGTCGCCCTTCAAGGATTTTTAACGCATACTCGTCTGCGATCTCCTTTTCGGGAGCTGATGTCGCAAGTGATACGGCAATGATTGCGATGAAGGCTGTCACAAATGCAGGGAGAAGTTCATATATAGCAAAGATACCGCCCAGCTTTGCGATGCCGAACTTCCATACGAATACCATGATTCCGCCTGCTATCATACCTGCCATAGCGCCGTACTTGTTGGAACGCTTCCAGAAAAGTGCCGCAAGCATTACAGGTCCGAATGTTGCACCAAAGCCTGCCCATGCAAAGGATACTACACGGAATACCGAGCTGTTCTGATCCCATGCAAGGATAACTCCCAGTATAGCTATTACCATGAGTACAACTCTCGCAGAAAGCATGGACTGCTTTTCCGACATCTTTACGCCGAATACTCCCTTGAGGATGTTCTCGGACATACTTGATGATGCAGCAAGAAGCTGTGAGTCGGATGTGGACATTGTACAGGCAAGGATTCCTGCGAATACAAGGCCTGCGATAACTGCAAGGAAGAAACCGTGCTCGCTCATGTAAAGTGCGATCTTTACGATGATAGTTTCGGAGTCCTCAAGGTTTTCAACAACGCCCTGTTTGGAAAGAAGATTTCCGATGAAGCCGATAAAAATAGCAACTCCCATTGAGATAACTACCCATACGGATGCGATCCTTCTGGATGTCTTTATCTTGTTCTTGTCCTCGATAGCCATGAAGCGGAGGATGATATGAGGCATTCCGAAGTAGCCGAGACCCCATGCAAGCAGTGAACAGATGGTCAGCAGATTGTACTTGTCAGCGCCGCCTGTTACAACATTGTGGATATGGCTCAGTGAAAGATAGCCTTCCATGGATCTTGCGTTATCCAGTACAGCGTCAACTCCGCCTGCCTTGTTGATGCCGAAGAGAATGATGCTGATAAGTGCAGCAGTCATTACTATCGACTGGATAAGGTCAGTGAAGCTTGCGGCAAGGAATCCGCCCGAACAGGTGTAAGCGATGATAACAATTGCACTTATCACCATTGCCATGTGGTAATCCCAGCCGAAAATAGTGCTGAACAGCTTTCCGCAGGCCGAGAATCCCGAAGCGGTGTAAGGCACGAAGAAGATAAGGATTATCAGAGCGGAAATGCCCATGAGTATCTTCTTTTTGTCATGGTAGCGGTTGGAGAAGAAATCAGGAACGGTGATAGCGCCGACTTTCTGGCTGTAAACTCGCAGTCTCTTTGCTACGAAAAGCCAGTTCAGGTATGTACCTATGGCAAGACCAATAGCAGTCCAGCCTGCCTCAGCGCCGCCTGTCAGGTAGGCAACTCCGGGAAGTCCCATCAGCAGCCAGCTGCTCATGTCGGAAGCCTCGGCACTCATAGCGGTAACGAGAGGTCCCAGCTTACGTCCGCCAAGGTAGAAGTCGCTGACGTTCTTGTTTTTCTTCGAGTAGATAATGCCTATCACTATCATCATGCACAGATAGGCGATTATCGTAATAGGAATGATCAGGGAAATTTTGTTCATTGTTTTACTCCTTTAGGCAACACCGCACAAAGCCCGCCTGACGGCTTTGCACTGAGAACCTGTCCACATAGGGATTCATGCACGTCTTTTCGTCAAATTTAGCCGGTGACTGCGTTAAAAATCCTTGAAGGGCGACAGCCCGTCGGCGGATTTTTGCCTTGTCACCGACAAAATTATGCCTGATAATCCGTACATTCACC